>JAUWFP010000257.1 GCA_030606845.1 Anaerolineales bacterium
ATTTACCGAGGAAGGTCATATCGGCATTTCGGTACGAGTGATCGAGCACAGCGGCCAATCCGAGGTTGTCATAGCTGTTTTCGACACTGGGTACGGAATTTCCCCTGAGGACCATGAGAAAATCTTCGAACCATTTTCGCAGGTTGACGCTTCACCGACAAGAAAGACTGGCGGTACAGGGTTGGGCCTATCCATTTGCAAGCACCTCGTCGAACTACACAGAGGCGTTTTGTGGGTTGAGAGCGTACCTGGCGAGGGCAGCACTTTTGCCTTCACAATTCCCTTTGAGATGACGTATCAGGAAAAGGAAGACCTCGCACCGCTAATCCTTTGCGTAGATCGAGATTCCGATGTTGCTTATCAATACCGCGCCATTCTAGAAGAGACAGGGTACCGCTTTCGCGTGGTCACACAACCCAGCCATACTTTTGAGATCGCGAAAGCGACAAACCCTGACGCAATCCTGTTAGACCTCCTCCACCCCGACCCTGACGTCTGGCAAATCATGATAGAGATACTTGGCGACAATGCACTTTTTGCTACACCGATTCTGCTAACCGAATATGATGATGGACAAGAAAAAGGCGTGATCCTCGACATCACTCGATTCCTTACAAAACCGGTTCACGAAAACTCCCTGCGCCACATTCTGCAAGAGCTGAACTGTTATCAAAAATCCACTTTCCTTCTTGTTGAGGAACAACCTGACGAAAGTGATCGTATCCGTAAAAGCATCGAAGGTGGGAGACTTGGAACCGTACTCGTCGCAGATTCTCTCGAGGAAGCTGCCCGCATATTAGAACGAAGCTCGCCCGAGATTATCATTCTCAGCCTTACCTATCCAGGTCTCTCAGAATTCGATGATGATTTTTTCCTCCAGAAAATTGATGAAGAAACTCCTATCATAGGTACTCTCCCGGGCAAGCTCGCCTCAAGCGATATAGAAAAACTCATCAACCTTTCCAAAACCTTGAAAGAAGTGGCGGTCAGGCCATCTGAAGACCATAACAAAAGAGTCTCAGCCATAATTAGACGCATTGCCCCCAGGGGATAATCTCGACGAACAAACCGATCTCCTCTTCCAAGGGTCCCTTATGATGAGCAGCAGCTACAGATACAAGTTTGATACTTCGCCGAACCACAATTATCAATAGGTCGATTCATGCCCTCATTTGTAGCAAAATGTCTTGATTGTGACGCTCACACGCCCTACCACCCACTCACAAATGCTTGTCCTGAATGCGGCAGTGAGTGGATGGAAGCTTGCTATGATCTTGACGCTGGGAAATTCAGGGATCAAACTTTTTCGGAACGCCCCGCTAGCTTGTGGAGATACAGCGATCTTCTCCCTCTGCATAATCCATCCCTCTATCCATCGATCGGAGAGGGTTGGACGCCGCTCTTCCGAGCCCACCAGCTTGGGATGCTCCTCGGCCTCCCCAATCTCTACATCAAAGATGAGCGCCAGAACCCAACAGGCTCTTTCAAAGACCGGCAAGCCGCGGTAACGGTTGCAGCTTTGCTGGAACATAACATTAACGAGGCGGTCATTTGCTCTACAGGAAATGTCGCCATCGCCTTCTCGGCGGCATTTGCACGCGCGGGCTTGAAACTGTGGGCATTCATTACCAGCCTGGTTCCCCCCGATAAAATGCACGAGGTTGCTATCTACGGCTCCCAGGTCATTAAAGTGACGGGAACTTATGACCAGGCGAAGAAATTGGCCGCTCAATTCTCATCAGAGCGAGGTCTCTTTCTGGACCGCGGAGTACGCAGCATCACAGCGTTAGAATCGATGAAAACTATCGCCTTCGAAATCGCCGAGCAGCTATCCAGTTTGCAGCTGCCGAGCACTGCTGAAACAGAGAAACCAAGCACTTGGAGCTCTCCAGATTGGTATATCCAAGCTGTCAGCGGCGCAATCGGTCCTCTTGGTGTTTTAAAGGGCTTTCGGGAGATGCATACTGCAGGACTTGTCGACCAAATTCCTGCTCTGGCATGCATCCAGAGTGCTGGCTGCGCGCCCATGGCGAAGGCATGGGAAGCAGATCTTGACGTCGTTGTCCCGGTACTGTCTCCGAAAACCCACATCACCACACTCACAACAGGCGATCCTGGTAGAGCCTACACCCTGCTTCGTCAGAGGATGCTTGAAGCAGGCAGAGGAACAATCGACAGCGTCTCTGATGAGGACGCCTTCCGTGCACTGGGCCTTGTTGCCAAGGTAGAAGGGCTTTCTATAGAACCCGCGGCAGCTGTGGCGTTTGCAGGCTTGATCAAACTTGCACGGCAAGGAGTCATACGCCCGGATGATGTAGTTGTTATAAATTGTTCCGGCCACACGATGCCGGTAGAGAGCCGGCTGTTGGGTCCCGCTTGGTCGAAGGATATTTCCGTTGATGACTTTGAGTTTCCCGCTCATCCCAGAGAGGGCATCGTCGCTGCGCTTACCCAGATTGATCAAACCCAAATGCGGAACGTGCTTGTTGTCGATGACCAAGCGGATGCTCGTCGTTTAATCCGCCGGCTCCTGGAAGCGCAAGGGACCTTCCTGGTAAACGAGGCAGAATCTGGGACAATCGCGCTGCAACTCGTGAAACAATCGGTTCCAGATTTAATCATTTTGGATCTCATGATGCCGGAGATGGATGGTTTTGCACTACTCGATCTGCTTCGGGCACAGATGCCTACACAAGATATTCCAATTGTCGTGGTTACCGCAAAAGAACTCACATCAGCCGAGTGGAAACGCCTTGATGGTCACATCGAACAGCTGATGACCAAAGGAGATTTCTTCGTTGAAGAACTCATCGAGGAGATCGAGGAAGCACTGCGCCAGGAGCGCTAACCTTGGACCGAAGAGCAACGAAGAAGAACACTGGCATCTATTTTGCAGTCGTCTCCGCCATTCTCCTTGGCACATCTCCCATATTCGGTAAGCAAGCTATCCTGGCAGGTCTTGACCCGACAGCGGTAGTTGCAGCAAGAACCGCTGGCGCAGCTTTATTATTGTTCATTGTTATCCTTATTTTTAAACGAGAATATCTTTACATCTTCCCCCTCGGTCTACTGGGCTGCGTAATTGCTGGTGCCCTAAACGGTCTGGGGTCCCTGTTTTACTTTGCTTCCCTGGCCAGTTTAGACGCTAGCCTGGGTCAATTTTTATTTACGCTCTATCCAATATTCGTTGCTGGATTGCTTTACCTTGATGGAAGCCGGCCCACCAAGCTCACAATCATCCGCCTCCTGCTCAGCATACCTGGTGTGTACCTTCTCACACTGACAGGCGACGGCGCTGTTGACATACGGGGTGTTATCCTGATGCTGTGCGCCTCATGTCTATACGCAATCCACATCCCTATTAACCAACGTGTTCTTTTTGAGGTTCCAGCACCAACGGTGACTCTTTATACGCTTCTGGCAATGACCGTTGTTACTGTCCCCGCTTTCCTCGTCTTCTCGAGGCCTTACTCCAGCCTTCCTGAAGCAGCAATTCTTCCCATAATTTGCTTAACCGTTGTGACCTTCTTGTCACGCCTCACGCTTTTTGCAGGCGTACAATTAATCGGCGGAATCCAGACATCTCTCTTCGGGCTCGCTGAACTTCTCGTCACGGTCTCGCTGGCGTATGTCATCTTAAACGAAACCCTGACACCTGTGCAGTGGATCGGAGCTGCAATTCTCATCATCGCCCTCCTGCTCGCGGCGTTTGACCGATTAGCCCCCCCCTCAAGGCGAACTGGTGGCTGGTTGTACTGGTTACGCCCCCCCATGCCTCGCAGACACTCACCCGTAGACAATTTCGGGGCCTCTAATTCAGACCAGTAAATTGATCCACGATTTTCCTTCATAGGCTTAACCCGTTGTTGTTCCTTTGCTATTGCTCCTCTGAAGGATACAATCT
>JAUWFP010000081.1 GCA_030606845.1 Anaerolineales bacterium
GATTTCCGGGAGATGCCTCTTTACCGCGCCTTTGGCAATGGGGTCGGAACATGGATGCTCTCGCAAGCCCTGGGAATAAGGATTTTTGATAACCAATGTGGATACCGTCTCTACACACGTAAATTGCTAGAGACTGTGGACATGGAACGAACGGGATTTGAATTCGAAGTGGAAGTTGTCGTCGAAGCCGTAGCGGCTGGTTTGGAGATTGGATGGGTGGACATACGTACGATCTATGGAATTGGGAAGAAGAGTTACTTTCACCCATTTCATGATTCGGTCAAGTTCATCGATATGGTCTGGGTGGCGCATAAGAGAGTTCAGGAATTGAAAAACCAACAGACGCCGAACGATTGGATAAATGATGATTTGTGATCATGATTTACTTTGGGGAGTTGTGTATCAATGGCGCTCAATGAATTCATCAACAGCTATTTAGGACCTATGGCTGGAGCATTTCTGGGTCGAGTACTAACTCGACAACAGGCGTTCCACTTAGCTGACTTTATAGCTGCGAGGCTCGCTGCTAAGAAAGACAGTCCACTTTATCAAGCGGTACGGAGCAACCTCGCGGTTGTGAAAGGGATCCCTTACTCGTCGTCAGAACTCGATGGTGGAGTCGGCAGGGTTTTGCAGAATGCGGCGCATGGTTATGTGGATTGGTTCAGGATGATGGCTTCCGGTTTAGATGGTCTTGAATCGGTCTGCGAAATTGATGAGTCTTTAATTGATAGTGCTCTCGAAGCCCAGAGCAACGGGCATGGTGTTGTGTTCGTAGGCGGGCACATAAGCAGTTTCAATTTGTTCCTTTTGCTTCTAGCGAAGAGAGGTTTCCCAGTTCAGGTTCTCTCCTACGCTCAATCCGAGGAGCATCATAGATCTGACACTATTCTACGAGAACGTTTTGGGATCAACGCTACACCGATCTCGATGGAGTCTCTACGGCAAGCGTTCCACCGCCTTTCAAACAATGGGTTTGTTGTTACCGCGGTAGATCGCCCAGATGTAGGGGGATCGCAATTGACCTTCTTTGACCGTAAAGTTGAATTACCGATCGGTCATGCCCGGCTGGCTGTCCGATCCGGGGCGCACATGATCGTCGGAGTCGTCCGGCAAGCTGCAGATGGCATCTATAAAGTTACCGGTCATCCAATCATCAAACCGGAACTAACGGGTAATGTAAAAAAAGATACCCTCACTCTTGCACAACGAGTAGCGGGCATCATCGAAGGACATATCCGCAGCGATCCCGAAGATTGGATGATGTTTCTGCCGGTGTGGCCTGATGTGATCCCATAAAATAGCTGCATCTCAGATAATCCCTCTATTTACCTTGGCGGGTACGCCTCAAAAAGCATGGTTGAAGAAACGATCAAAAAAAGAATTAACACTCTCCGGTCCAAGATACGGAAGCACAACTATCAGTATCATGTGCTGGACGCGCCTCTCATCAGTGATTATGAGTACGATCGTTTGATGAGAGAGCTTCTGGCGCTTGAATCCGAGTACCCTGAATTAATCACTCCAGATTCACCTACTCATCGTGTTGGAGGGGAAGTAGCCGATGGGTTTGTGCGGGTTTCGCACCCGGTGCCGATCCTGAGTTTGAGCAGCGCACACAGCGACGACGAGGTTCGGGCATGGTTTGAACGGATCGCGAAACTCGATGAGCGTGTTCACGACGCAAATTTCACTGTCGAACCTAAATTGGATGGGCTCACCGTGGTGCTGCATTATGAAAACGGAGTGTTCACCCGAGGAACGACGCGCGGGGATGGGGAGGTCGGAGAGGATATCACCTCTGGTTTGAAGACGGTCCGCAGCCTGCCACTCCATATCCCCGTCATTGCCAGCGGACCCAAGCCGCCGACTCGGCTTGTGGTGCGCGGTGAAGCGATTATTTATCTTGATGATTTTCAGAAATTGAACGATGAACTTGAGGCCGCTGGCGAGCGCACCTATGTTAATCCGCGCAATACAGCATCCGGGGCGCTTCGTCAATTCGATCCGAGCCTTACCGCCTCACGTCCGATTCGCTTACTTTGCTATGACATCGTGGACTCTGACGGTCCTGTTCCTCAAGAGCAGTGGGAAGCTCTTGTCTACTTAGAGGCGCTTGGGTTTCCGGTTCCATCCGCTATCACACTAGAGCCTGATCTCGATGCAACTCTCGGCAGATACCAGGACTGGATCGGGCGGCGTAACTCCCTCCCCTACGAAGCTGATGGCATTGTTGTGAAATTGAACGATCTTCAACTATCGAGGGACTTAGGTGTAGTTGGCAAAGACCCGCGCGGTGCGATCGCGTACAAATTCCCGGCTCAGGTGGTCACAACTAGTTTAGAGGATATCGGTCTCAACGTTGGGCGTACTGGTGTCGTCACACCCTTTGCCATTCTTGAAGCGGCTGAGGTCGGCGGTGTGACAGTCCGGCAAGCAACCTTGCACAATTTCGATTTCATTCATGAGAAGGACATCCGCATCGGGGATCGCGTAATGATTAAACGTGCTGGTGATGTCATCCCCTATGTAATTGGACCCGTAGTTGAAGCCCGGACAGGGGAAGAAAATTCGTATCGAATCCCGGACCGATGCCCCTCCTGTGGGGAACTTCTTGAACGGATCGAAGGGGAAGTCGCAATCTATTGCGTCAATGCAGCTTGCCCGGCTCAACTGGTTCGAAATATCGAGCATTTCGCATCACGTGGGGCGATGGATATCGAAGGTTTAGGGATTAAAGTTGCACACTTGCTGGTTGAGGGGCGCCTCGTCAGTGACGTGGCGGATCTTTACACCATGGACGAAGAAGTTCTCTCAGGGTTGGAAGGCTTCGCGGAAAAGAGAGCGCATAATCTCATTGAGTCAATTCAGGCCTCACGGTCACAACCCCTTTCGCGCCTGCTGACTGCCTTGGGGATCCGCAATATTGGTGAGGCAGCGGCTGGAGAGCTGGCCCGTCAATTTAAAAACCTTGACTTATTGTCTGCGGCAGGGTTGGAGGAGCTTGAAGAGGTAGAGGGGATTGGGCCGAAGGTTGCCAAGGCAATCATCGACTGGTTTACGCAACCGTCAAATGCAAGAATCATCAAGAAATTGCAGGAAGCTGAAGTATGGCCGGAGTTAACCGAATCGGAGGATAGGGAAACTGAGCGAGTCCTTGCAGGTCTTGCTTTCGTTCTCACAGGCACCTTGCCGTCGTTGACTCGAGCCGAAGCAAAAGAATTAATCCTTCTCCACGGAGGCAAGGTTACGGGAAATGTAAGTCGGCGGACGGATTATCTCGTCGCCGGAGAATCCTCTGGCTCGAAGCTGACCCGCGCGCAGGATTTGGATATTCCCGTGATTGATGAAACACAATTAAAAGCGTTAATCGGGTGATAATCCACACAAATCTGTCCTGCTTGATGTTGATAATCTCATGAAGCAAGTTACATTGAAACCCCGTCGCGAAAAAGCGATACTACGTCGCCATCCTTGGATTTTCTCCGGTGCTGTCGAGAACGTGACCGGGAATCCGGATCCTGGTGACGTCGTCGACATACACGCCGCGGACGGGCAATGGCTCGCTCGAGGGGCGTACTCTCCAGAATCACAAATCCGGGTTCGTGTTTGGACGTGGAATCAGGAAGAGGAAGTCGACGAAGATTTCATCCGGGAGCGGATGTTTCTTTCTATCGCCGCGCGAGACGATATTGGGATTCCCAAATCCACGAACGCCTATAGAGAGGTGCATGGCGAGTCAGATGGCATCCCTGGGTTGATCGTTGATCGCTATGGGGATTACCGTGTTGTTCAGTTCCTCTCCGTTGGAGTTGAGCGCTGGAAAAACGAAATCGTAGACGCGCTTTCGTCTCATGGCGGGTGTCTGGGGATTTACGAGCGCTCTGATGTCGACGTTCGTACACTGGAAGGTTTGGAGCCGCGCTCAGGGAACCTTGGTGGGGAGGAGCCACCCCAGCGAATCCAAATACATGAAGGCGAACGGCGCTACCTCGTGGATGTTCGCAATGGACAGAAGACCGGCTTCTTCCTCGATCAGCGCGAGAACCGTGGGCTGGCTGCGAACTGGATTAGGAGTGGGGAGGTGCTCGACTGCTTTTGCTACAGCGGCGGTTTTACTGTTGCCGCAATGGGTGCAGGAGCAGAGCGGGTTACCGCTGTGGATCAATCCAGAACCGCGTTGGCGTTAGCGGAAGAAAATGTTCGCTTAAATGGTTTCTCAGTGGAAGAAGTAGAGTTCCTCGAGGAAGATGTGTTTCAGTCACTGCGAAAATTCCGTGATCGAGGGAGAAGTTTCGACGCAGTGATTTTAGACCCCCCGAAATTTGCGGCAACATCGGCTCAGGTGGACCGGGCTGCGCGCGGCTATAAGGATGTGAATCTCCTGGCGTTTAAACTGCTGCGAGTCGGCGGTTATCTGCTGACGTTCTCCTGCTCAGGTGGTGTAACCCCCCAACTTTTCCAGAAGATTGTCGCTGATGCCGCATTAGATGCCGGGGTTGAGGCGGTCATCGTGGGATGGCTTTCGCAAGCGAGCGACCATCCAGTTAGGGTCTACTTCCCGGAGGGCCGTTATCTCAAAGGGCTTGTTTGCCAGATTCGGGAGAAGTGAGGGGTGTTGGTTATATGTGGAGTGCGGAAGCTCTGCTTCCGATCTCCGGCGCAGCCTGCGCTATGAGGGACACGCGTTAAACCTCCCGCAGGTTTCACACCTGCGGGAGGTTTGATGAGTACGATCCTGGAGGTTCAGCTCCGGGCGGAGCAGAGCAGCCTAGATACGCAAAATTTGGAGCGTTACCAAAGCATCAATCAAAATCTCCCATCAAGATGGGTTCATCTTCTCCTGCATCGAGAGCTTCAACGCGTGCTTATATAGCTTCTGGATTCGAGCAGCGTCTTCCTGCTGTTCTGCGGCCTCCAACTGTTGGACGGTTGAAACAAGAGCATTCAGCAGATCATTATCGATGGTCTTTTTATTCTCCTCCAGCAGCTTAATTGCATCTTCTTCATCCTCAATTTCAAGTACGCGTTGAGCGAGCTTGAGCCCCTCAGGCATTGATTCCTGAGCGAGAGATCGAAGACGTTCTTCGATCGCGGACAGACGTTTAATGAGATCTTCATCCTTCCGTTTTTCCGCATCCTGCAGGTTAGCTTGAAGGATGCCCACAAAGAGATCGTCGATCATCGGCAGGGCTTGCATTAGAGCCTGATCCAGGTCTTCTGCGTCGAGCACAGTCTTGAGGAGAGCAGCGGACTGCGCCGCTCGAGCCTCTTGAATTCGATCCAGCTCTTCAGTAATTTCAAGGATTTGCTGTCGCAAAGAAGAAAGGCGTTCAATCTCGTCGCCCTGCGCCTGGTCAATCCTTTCGGTTAAGAGTTGGAAAAAACTGTAATCCAATGCGGGGCGAGTGAGATTGACCAATGCCACGACACGATTTTCATCAGGCGCTTCCACGAACAGATCGAGAAGCGTCTCGTGTGTTAAACCCTGCTCGGATAGAGCTTGCAGGCTTTCCGTTGCTTCTTTAACAGCTTTTTCCTGAGCCTTCAGCTTCTTCCCGAAAGAGCTAAACTCGATGATTTTCTCCAACCGGGCGCCCATCGCCTCTCTCGCATTCCCGTCGCCTATCGACTGAAGAGCGAGGCCAGCCATCTGGAAAAATGTCGCATCGAACTTGGCGTCGTGTTCCTTAACGAAAGGCTCAAATTGATCTTCTGGCAAGGTGAGCACTTCCTCAAAGAGTCGCATGGTGGCCCGCTGCGCTTCGATGTCTTCCTTTGAAATCCCTTCTGCTTCCAATACTCGTTCGACCAGTCCTTGCATCGTCAGGACGGTTTGCGGTTGGAAGAGGTACCCTTTTCGCTCCTCAGGAGGAAGCTGGTCGGACACACGCTTGATCATCTGACCGATGATGCGTTCCTGATCGTTTTTGGGAAGGTTCGCTTCTATGGGGACATAGGTCAGTAAAAGTTCATGCAGCGGATCGTGGTAAACGATTGGGACGGCGACAGTGCCATCGAATCCGCACACGCCGCACTGAATATGGTTGAACGATCCGGATAGAAGACGAGCTTTGGCACCCGGATCCTGACCCACGTCGATCAGCTGCTGGATCTGAGCCTGGATAGGTGACTTACAATTAGGACAATTGGTTTGAGTAGCGCTTGTTACCATATTATTATTCTGCCTCGGAATCTTTGAGTATAGGTAAAGAGAAACAGATACATGCTCCATCCCTCACGCGGTCATCCACCCAGATTCGACCTTCATGGGCTTCGATTACAGCTTTCGCGAGGAAGAGTCCCAAACCCGCTCCCTTGATCTTCCGGCTGGTTTCACTCGAGCGATAAAATAGATTGAAAATCCTGGGCACATCTTCAACGGCGATCCCCGGACCTTCATCGTGCACACAAATAACGACTTCGTTCCGCTTGGCTGTCCCGGATATTGTAACTTTGCCTCCATCAGGAGAGTATTTCACTGCGTTGGAAAGCAAGTTTCCCATTACTTGCATCAAGCGAGTCTCATCGGCGTAGACAATGGGAAGGTCCGAAGGGAAATCTATCTTGAAGTCATGCTGGTCCGATTGTGTCTTAAAACGGTCCGCCATTTGCTGTGCGAGGTGAATGAGAGAAATCTGTGAACGGTTCAACTTAAGCGCGCCTGCTTGCAGGCGTGAGGCGTCTAATAAGTCGTCTATCAGGCCGGTAAGATGGTCAGCTTCCTCCTCGATCACTGCCAGGCTATCTTCCACAACCTCGGAATCCCAGCGTGCATCCTCTCTGCGGAGTGTGCCGACATATCCCTTGATTAGCGCGACCGGAGTGCGCAACTCATGGCTGATGATGGAGATAAACGTGCTCTTTAGTTCTTCTGCCTCGCGAAATCTTGTAATATCGCGCACGGTGGCGACGATGCTCAAAAGTTCCCCGGCTTCATCAAAAGCGGGAGCGTAGGTAATGCCTACGCTTACAGCGCCGTCGTCGTTCGTGATCAGGTCGCCCTCAATGTAGATGGTTGCCTGTGCGCTTAGGGGCCAATCGCTAGCTTCTGTATCATCAAGGGATGTTCCTCGTTCTCGACTGAGCCAGCGGATGATCTCTTTGTGTTGTTCACCGATCACGCTATCAGCCTCATAGCCCATTAAACTCGAACACGCCCGATTGAAGCGTGTGAAACGGTAGGATGGGTCGAGAATGAAAATGCCATCAGCGGCAGATTCCAAGATGGCATCTAGATGATGGTGCTGCTGGGCAATTTCTGTGAAGAGCATTGCATTGTGAACAGCTATGGCCGCTTGTGAGGCGAAGGCGCTCAGGAGCTTACGGTCATCGGCAGAGAACTGACCGCTGTAGGACCTGAATACGAAGATAACCCCGACGGTTTCCCCCTTGACGTTCATTGGCAATCCTACGCCGGTGAGCAGACCCATAGAGGCTGCCTGTGTTATCCGTTGCAGGCGTCTATTGACTTCAGGAAGCTCAAAGCGAGCGGGATCGCCGTGGTCGGGGATATCCGTAAGTAGTGGCTCGAGATAGCTAACGAATTCCGGGTTAATTCCGAAGGTTGAGGCGATTCGCCATGCACCTTCCGTATCACGCAAGGCGATGAGACCTGCACTTCCACCAAGTATCTCCGCCGAGAAACGGACGATTTCAGCGAGGACGCGATCCAGATCGAGCTCTTCAGTGATCGCTCGGTTGATTCTTAGTAAATAATCGCGCTGGCGGACCCGGAAATCAGGAAGCATTCGCCGCTCTTACGCTTCAGCTTCAGCGGAAGTGATTGCGTCTTCGAGCATCCCGAGTCCTTCGTTGATAAGATCCTGTGAGATGTTCAAAGGAGGGGCGATACGGACCGAGTTCTTGCCACTACCCAGGGTGATCAATCCGTTGTAGAAGGCCTTATCAACAATACGATCTCGAAGATCAGACGCGGGTATCTTGCTCTCGCGGTCCTTAACAAATTCAATTCCGAGCATCAGGCCTTTACCGCGCACCTGACCAATGGAGGTGTGGCGAGTCATGATTTCAGAAAGCGCATCCAAGGTGTATTCTCCCACCTCTGCCGCGTTCTCCATGAAGCCGCCTTCAACTAACTCCAGGGTTGCTAAACCAGCACTGCAGGAGACGGGGTTGCCGCCGTAGGTATTCCCGTGCGCGCCCATCGGCCAATCCATTACGCTGGCCCGGGCGAGAATGCCGCCTAAAGGCATTCCTGACGCAATTCCTTTCGCGAAGCAAACGATGTCG
>JAUWFP010000187.1 GCA_030606845.1 Anaerolineales bacterium
CCTCAGCGCCTGACTCATCAAGCGCGCCTGCATCCCCATCGTCGCATCGCCCATATCCCCCTCGATCTCCGACCGCGGCACCAACGCCGCCACGCTGTCCACCACCACCACAGCCACCGCCCCGCTCCTCACCAGCGTCTCGCCGATCTCCAGCGCCTGCTCCCCCGTGTCTGGCTGCGCAATATACAGCTCGTCCACATCCACTCCGCAGCGCGCTGCATACGCCGGGTCGAGCGCATGCTCCATGTCGATATAGGCACATACCCCGCCCATCTTTTGCGCTTCGGCGACGATATGCTGCGCCAGTGTGGTCTTGCCCGAGGCTTCCGGACCGTAGATCTCGGTCACCCGCCCGCGGGGGATGCCGCCCACGCCCAGCGCAAGGTCAAGCGATAGTGAGCCGGTCGGGATCGCTTCTACTTCCAGATGATGCGCTTCCCCCAGCCTCATCACCGCACCGTCCCCGTAGCGCTTTTTGATCTCTATTACTGCAGCTTCCAGCGCCTTATCACGCTCACCTGCCATATTTTCTGTTCCTGTAGTGTGTACCTAGAGATGAATTCTTGGGAATTACGGAAGTCTACCCGAGATTAAGATGGCTCGCAAGCCAAGCCGCACAAGAGGGCCTTATCTTGGCTGATTCACCATACCTATTAGTGCTGAACCCTCCCCGCGCTTGTCATTGCGAGGAGCCCGTCAAGGCGACGCCTGTCCTGAGCGAAGTCGAAGGATCTCAATCTCCGCGCTAGAATGGAGGAGATTGCTTCGCTTCGCTCGCAATGACATTAAGGGGTGAACTTAGCCGCACCCATAAATCGATGCTCGCCTCAGAATAACCATGCCGGATTAAAATAAAAGCGGTGGAGGAGATCTCCACCGCTTCGAATAATTACTGCCCCGCCATGCCGTGTGCTGCTTGATTTTGAACCTGCTATTGCAGGCGGGATCCTACCAGTGACTTTCGCCTTGGCCGAAGCCTATCGCGTAATCCACCGGACAACGAACCCCATTTATCAAGTGTTGGCTCAAAACCTCTTGCTGCATCACGAACACAGCAGGGACTAATATGGGTATACCACGTTCAATTCCAGTTGGCAATATTTCACCATTATTCCTCGTCAACAACCCTCAAATGAAGCTCCTTCAATTGATTGGGCTCAGCCGGCGAGGGGGCATCTGCCATCACATCGCGCGCTGCTTGATTCTTCGGGAATGCGATAACTTCACGTATATGATCCTCTCCGGCAAAGACGCGAACGAGCCGGTCGATCCCCGGCGCGATGCCGCCGTGGGGTGGAGTCCCGTATTCAAAAGCCTCAAGCATGTGGCCAAATCGCTCCTGAGCAACATCGGGCTCAAGACCGATTAATGCGAATACCTTCTCCTGCAATTCTCGATCGTGGATACGGATGCTCCCACCACCAACCTCCAACCCGTTGAGCACCATGTCGTATTGCTGACCGCGTGCTTTGCCGGGATCAGAGTCCACCCACGAAAGGTCCTCTGGCATCGGTGCGGTGAAGAGATGGTGACTCGGATCCCAACGTTTCTCATCCTCATTCCATCCCACAAAGGGAAAATCGATCACCCACGCGAAGGCGAGAATCTTCGGATCCAGCAAGCCCAGACGCTCGCCGAGGTGAACGCGTAAGCGCCCTAAGGATTCGAAGACAACCGCAGGTTTATCGGCTACAAACAGGAGTAGGTCGCCGGGTTCGGCTTCCAACCTTTGCAGCAAAGCCTTAATCCGATCCTCCGCGAAGAACTTAGCAAAAGAAGACCGGTGCTCCCCTTTCTCATCAAGCGCCAGGTACGCTAATCCCTTGGCTCCAAATTGGGAGACGAAAGCTGTCAGTTTCTCGATTTCCTTCCGGCTGAAACTCCCAGATCCTTTTACGTTTAGACCTCGGACTTCTCCACCCTTCTCAACCACCTTTTCAAATACCTGGAAACCCGACTCCACCGCCAAATCCGTCACGTCTTTCAACTCCAGCCCAAAACGGATATCCGGTGCATCTCGCCCAAAACGCTCCAGCGCCTCGCTATAAGTGAGCCGAGGCCAGGGCTTGTGCATTAACTTTCGCTCGGGAAGCAGCTTCTCCACCATCGTGGTGAACAGCTCCTCCGAAAGCGCCATCACGTCCTCACGATCGACGAAGGACATCTCGAGATCCAATTGGGTGAACTCCGGTTGGCGATCTCCGCGCTGATCTTCATCACGGAAACAGCGGGCGATCTGGAAATAGCGCTCAACACCCGCGACCATCAGCAGTTGCTTGAGCTGCTGAGGTGATTGCGGTAAGGCGAAGAACTCCCCCGGGTGGACGCGGGAGGGGACCAGGTAATCCCGGGCTCCCTCAGGTGTAGTCTTGAAAAGAATTGGCGTCTCCACTTCCCAGAAGTCGCGGTCGCTGAGGAAATCACGAATGTACTTGATCACCTTATGGCGAAGTTCCAGGTTGCCCTTCATACGCTCGCGCCGGAGGTCGAGATATCGATACTTCAGGCGGACCATTTCGTCGACTTCCGTCTCTTCGTTGATCGCAAACGGAGGCGTTTTCGCAGGGTTTAAGACGACAATCTTCTGGGTTTCCACCTCAATCTCACCGGAAGGCAGATCTGGGTTCACCATCCCCTCCGGTCGGCGTCGGACAACCCCCTCGATCTGCAGCACCCATTCATTCCGAATCTCAACCGCAGTTTCATGCGCCTCAGGAGAGATCTCTGGATTAGCGACGATCTGTGCAATTCCCGAGCGATCACGCAGGTCGATGAACGTCACCCCACCATGATCCCGGCGTCGGTTCACCCACCCGGCAAGTGTCACCTGTTCGCCAATATGATCTGATCTCAGCTCGCCACAATCATGAGTCTTAAGCATCGTGCCTCCCTACTGAAAAAAATACACCGCCCGGTCTCAGTGACATCGGGCGGCGGCAGGTTCACTCTACAATCCGTTCACTTCATCCATGAACCCCACGCCAGATGTTGATTCGAATCGGGGTTGTTGTTCAGAACCAGTAAGCGCGAACCTTGGACCACCATGAGACGATTATAGCATCCTTGTAAATAACCGGGCAACGCAGCTTGCGGTCCTTCCATTAGAGCCCCTTAGCTCCAGGGTTACATCCCTCTGATCGTATCGAGATCATCAGGGGTATCAATATCGAGCATCGCCGACTGCCCCCAGGGGACAGCTTCGACAGAATACGTCTTGAATAACGCTCGTCCTCCTTGATCGCCGCGAATCCGACTCAGCGCTTCGAACGTCACGCGGTCGAAAAGAACAGGATTTCCCCATCTCTCACCGGTCCAAGGCGCCACAATCGGCTCTAAGGACTTGCGATAGGTATCCACCAGGGCGCTAACGAGACCAGCGTCAACAAGAGGCATATCCGCCAGGAGGAAAACTGCGCCATCAACATTGGGCGCCAGCATCTGAAGACCTGCGCGCACGGAGCTGCTTTGCCCCTCAGCCCAATCGGGGTTGTTGGTGACTTGAACATCAAGCTCGCCTAGCGCTTCTCTTACAACCGGCCCATCTGCGCCAAGCACAACAACAATCGGGTCGAGCCTCGCATCTCGCGCCGCTCGGACTGCCCTTCGGATTAAAACTTCACCATTTACTTTCTCCAACAGTTTCGGTTGGCCAAAACGCCGCGATCCACCTCCCGCTAATATTATTCCGGCAATCCGCCCATGAACTTCCACAACCGGGTCCGCATGCCGTGCCTGCGCCAAAATGACTGCCCCGATGCGATCGGTCTTCAGGATTAGCTCGGCGATTTCACGCCCACCCTCCACCGCTTTTTGCGTCTCAGCCTTATTTAAAATCACCCGCACCAGCGCGCTCGGCGGCACTGTCTTTAATGCTCCATTCCCGTGCGCCAGGATCCTGGCCACATCCAGGGGCTGTAAGATATGGTCTTTCTGAAGACCCAATACTTTTCTAACCAGTTCTGGTCGATAAACCAAATCGCCTTCCAGCTTTGCCCCAAGTACATCAAGACCCATCAACGGCACAACGAGATCCACAAACGGAGGTATGACTGGTTCATGCTCCGCAGGCGCTTTCAATGAACGGCCCCTAGCCCCATCCGCTTCAACCAAGACCACGGCGCCCGATGCAGCCGCCAATGGCAGCAGATCCGCAAGCAATGCCTCAGGAGGCGCGGTCCACTTCGGCTCTTCTGACCATCTTTCACCGGTTACGAGCACGGAGCTTTGCTCTTGAAGAAGCGCGGGGAAGAGGCTCACATCCTCCTTTGAACGAAGGATGACATGTTGAACAGCAAGGTCAGTTTGATCCAGCGCTAATTTTGTGGTTGTCGTGATGAGAACAGGCGTCTTAGGGGTTAGTTCTTCAACCAGCCGGCGGATGCTTGCAGATTTTCCACCCGCGCCGACGAAAGCCACGATCTGCCCCGGGGAAATACGCAGGGCTTTCGTTAATTCCATCTCACCCGCTCAACAATCTTCGTAAATGGGGCTGAGAGAGCAGCGCTTCTAGCACCCCGCCGCCGACGGCGAGTGCTTTATCTGAAATCGAGAAGCAATAGGATGGTTCACCTCGAGGGTCTAGATCGCCAATTTTCGCCCCCGCTTCGATGCGCACGCCGTCATGCACCAGCCCTCGCAGCGCTCCATCGAAGGGCGCTTCGACCGGCACATCACCAACACGGACAATCTCATCTCCAGCCTTGATCATGGAGCCGATCTCCTTGCCCCCATCCAGAAGCCCGCTGACGGGCGCCCGCAGCACCCGGTCGACATCGAACCCAGCCACTGTTTCTGGGACTTTCGTATCCGGCTCAGCGCCTCCCTGCCAGATAACACGCCCCATACTGTGCCCCCGGTTGGTCTCAATTACTGCATTACAATTAACCC
>JAUWFP010000112.1 GCA_030606845.1 Anaerolineales bacterium
ATCCTCCCGAACGTCGCCCCAGTAGAACAGCCCGTCCCACCTCACCCAGGCGCCACGGGAGAACGTTGTTTAGAAGATAGCCTTCATTCAGCGCGGCAAGCACACGACCGAAACCATACTTGTTATTCATTATCGTTTTCCATGCGGCTGTACGCGCCAGCATGGATGCCAGATAAACAACGACCGCAAGGAGCAAGAAGCGCCCGTCCATCCGCTTTAACGCGGCGAGGAGCGGTTCCCAGCCGGCCCAGCGTAGGACCAGGTACAACGCAACAGCGCTGATGAGTATTCCCAGTAGGAGGCCAAGAAATCTGCGCGAGTTTCGTGACATTGCCATTAGGCGAGGATTATACACCGTTGATGATGCAGGCACCGTTTTTCGTACACACAAACCACGCTTGGGCCATTTCTATCCATCTTCAAACACCCACCCCTTCTAGATGATCGCAAAACGACATTCTCGTTATGATTCTCTGGCAGAATTCTCTTCAAGATGGGAATACGGCGTCCAGTAAGTCGTCTGTGCTTCGCTCTTGAGCGTCTTTTCGCAGCCATGCTAAGAACTCGATATTCCCCTTCGGGCCACGTAAAGGGGAACAAATGAGCCCCTGAGGCGCAAGCGAGTGTTTAAGGGCAAAATCCAGGACTTGCTGGGTTACATCACGATGCACAGCGGGATCGCGAACCACCCCACCCCTTCCAACGCGATCTGGTCCAGCTTCAAACTGCGGCTTGATTAAAGCGATCACATCTCCCCCCGGCTTTAACCAGCCAACGATGACCGGCAGCAGCTTCCGGAGTGAGATAAAGGAGACATCCATCGTTACAAGATGGACCCGCTCAGGAAGGGCTTCCAAGTAACGAGCGTTCGTCTTCTCAATCACCACAACACGAGCGTCGTTTCGTAACTTCCAATGGAGCAATCCCTTCCCTACATCGATCGTATACACACGCGCCGCCCCATGTTGCAGGAGACAATCGGTGAATCCTCCCGTGGAAGCACCGACATCGGCACACAGTCGCTCCTCCACAGTCACCGCAAATGTTTCCATTGCTGCTTGTAATTTCTCTCCTCCGCGTGAGACAAATCGTGGTCCGGAGGCTACCTCGATCAACATCCCCGGTTCTGCTGTTTGAGATGCTTTGTGAATCAACTGACCTTCCACTCGAACGAGCCCGGCCATGATCAATTTTTGCGCCACGGAACGGCTTTCGGCGAGACCGCGGTCAACGAGAAGAAGATCGATGCGTTTCTTACTGGACATAATCCCGATTGTACTTCAATCCGCTCGTTCAACCCATTTTCAGAACAGGCCTATCATAATCTAGGCGAACCCTCTCTTGCCCCCCCCCGAGGTTCCTGCTATTATGCGGCCCATGCTCAAAAATCTACTAAAAGCCATGCGTCCCAAGCAATGGGTCAAGAACGGCCTTATCTTCACGGCACTTGTTTTCGATCAGCAATTATTCAACCTATCGTCTTTCCTTAGAACCCTTGAAGGGTTCTTTGTATTCTGTTTGGGAGCAAGTGCGGTCTATCTCATCAATGACCTCGTTGACCTCGAACAAGACCGGCAGCACCCTGTGAAGCGAACACGCCCGCTCGCCTCAGGAAAACTCTCAAAGAAAGTCGCGACAATTGCCGCGGTTCTCTTCTCGGTCACAGCCCTTGGCCTCGGATTCTCGCTCGAAATCAAGTTCGGAATCATCCTCCTTACCTATATGGTTTTAAACTTGTTATATTCTTTCTACCTCAAACACATCCCTATCATCGATGTCCTTGTCATCGCCGCCGGGTTTGTCCTCCGTGTAGGGGCAGGAGTAGTACTCATCACGGTTCAGCGTTTTTCCCCGTGGATGTATGTATGCGTCACTTTAATCTCACTTTTCATGGGTTTGGGGAAGAGGCGCGCAGAGATGGTTCTATTAGCAGACAATGCGAATTCTCATCGACGCGTGTTAGATGGCTACACTCTCTCGTTCATCGATCACCTACTTTCGATTGTCTCCAGCACAACGATCCTCGCCTACTCTCTCTATACATTTACCGCGGAGAATCTCCAGGGTAATAACTTGATGATGTTGACGATCCCCTTTGTAATCTATGGGATCTTCCGCTATCTATTTCTTATCCATGTTGAAGCCGAAGGCGGCGCACCGGAAGAACTCCTTTTGTCCGATAAACCGCTCATGGCCACGGTTGCACTCTGGGGTTTAACCGCCGTCGCCATCTTATACTTCTCCCTATGACCCTAGCCAGCGCTTCTGGCAAAGCCATACTCTTCGGGGAACACGCGGTCGTTTACGGTCAGCCCGCGATAGCTGTCCCTCTTTCCCAAATCCGTGTGACGGTTCAAGTTGAGGGCCTCGATCCAGGGACAACTGGCGTGCTCATCGACGCACCCGACATCAACCAGTCCTATTGGCTGCACGAAGCAGATGGGGAAAATCCATTGGCTTCCGCTGTAAGCCTCACACTTGATGAACTCGGCGTGAAAGCTCCTGTAGATGCCCATTTGACCATCCACTCCCAGCTCCCCATTGCCTCGGGGCTCGGATCAAGCGCGGCCGTCTCAGTCGCTGTCATCCGCGCTTTAAGCGCCCACCTGGTGAAACCACTCGAAGTTGAAACGATCTCCAAGATCGCATACGCAGTCGAGTGCATCCATCACGGCACACCCTCCGGAATTGACAACACCGTCGTCGCCTACGAAAAACCGGTCTACTTCATTCGCGAACACAAACCAGAGCTCATACCGATTTCCACGCCGCTCAAATTGATAATTGGGGACACAGGCGAGTCGATGAGAACCACCATTCCTGTGAGCCTGCTGCGTGAGCGCTGGGAAAAAGACCCGGGGACATACGGGGGATGGTTCGAAGAGATTGGTGAAATCGTAATAAAAGCCCGTACGATGCTCGAAACGGGCTCAATCGAGTCCTTGGGAACTCTGATGGATCAAAACCAGACGTTGCTGGAAGATATGGGGCTTAGCTCACTTGAACTTCAACATCTCATCAGGGCAGCTCGCAAGGCAGGCGCTTTAGGCGCCAAACTTTCGGGTGCAGGAATGGGCGGCATCATGCTCGCACTTGTTGAGCCGGATTCCGCGCAAATCGTTGAAACCGCTCTTAGAGAAGCTGGAGCAAAACAGGTTTTCACAACAGAGGTGGACGGATGATTTTCCTCAAACTTGGCGGCTCATTAATCACCGAGAAATCACAAACCGAAACCGCTCGCCTGGAAGTGATCGATAGGTTGGCGACTGAAATCCAGGATGTTCACAGGGAGAACCCAGAATTAATACTCCTTCTCGGGCATGGTTCGGGGTCTTTTGGCCACCATGCTGCCGCGAAATTCGGCACCCATCTTGGCGCATCGACAACTGAGGACTGGAAAGGGGTCGCCGCGGTCTGGAAAGCGGCGAATAAGCTGCACCGGTTCGTTATGGACTCACTACTTGCGGCTGGTCTGCCGGTCATCTCTTTCCCTCCTTCCGCTTCTGCTCTCGCACAGGACGGTGAGTTGATAAGCCTCGCAATCCAACCTATTCAACAAGCATTGTCAAAAGGTCTGATCCCTGTGACGCATGGCGACGTCGTGTTCGATGAAACCAGAGGAGCAACAATCGCTTCAACTGAAGCCATCTTCTCCTATTTGACCGAGACAATAAAACCCAGCCGTATCTTACTCACAGGCCTTACTCCAGGTGTATACGATCGTTCCGGGGAGATCCTACCCTCAATCACCCAGGCTGAATTTGACGGACTAGCCTTCGCTGATGATGAGCCACTGGATGTTACCGGCGGTATGAAAACGAAAGTCAAGTATGCGCTGGCATTCTCAAAAAAACTTCCGGGCACTGAAGTTCGCATCTTTTCAGGCGAGGTTCCCGGCCATTTACGTGAGGCACTCCTCGGCTCATCGAAGGGGACGCTGATCACGTAACAATGTTCTTTTTCGTCATCCAAGCGATCAGCCCTTTGATTCAGGTGGGAAAACGCGTCCACTTCAGGGAAGGACGTAACTTGATATCAATCACCGATTGCTCTAGACTCCGATCAATAACTTACAAATATTCATAATTAGGAGGTCGAGAATGAGTGATCGTAAAAAGGTCACGCTGCTCACATTATTTAAGAAGGTTGAGGATGGCGTGCCAATCACAATGCTAACGTGCTACGACTACCCGACCGCCCACTTCCAGGAGCAGGCGGAAGTCGACATGATTCTAGTCGGCGATAGCCTGGGCATGACGATGCTGGGCTATGATTCAACGCTGCCGGTGACCATGAACGACATGATACGACATACGCAGGCGGTCCGGCGCGGCTCGCCTAATGCCTGGTTGATCGGCGACATGCCCTATATGAGCTATCAACCGAGTGTAGAAACAGCCATACGCAGCGCCGGCAGGTTCATGGCAGAAGCCAGTTGTGATGCTATTAAACTTGAGGGTGGAGCCGAGATCGTCCCGCAGATTAAGGGCATCCTGGCTGCAGGGATCCCCGTGATGGGACACCTGGGGTTGACACCGCAGAGCGTGAGTGCTTTAGGCGGTTTCCGCGTCCAGGGGAAAGGCGCTGTACAGGCAAAGAAGATTATGGACGACGCCAAAGCACTTGAGGAAGCGGGCGTCTTTGCCATCCTATTCGAGATGATACCGGATCGTCTGAGCACATTGATCACCGATCGTATGGAGACCTGCTTTAATATCAGCCTGGGCTCGGGTCCTGATGCTCACGGGCAGCTGCTTATTTACCATGATATGTTCGGCCTCTATCCGAAATTCAAGCCGCGGATGGCGAAAGTCTACGCTGATGCAGGGAAACTTATCACCGATGGCTTGAAAGAGTATGTTGACGAAGTCAAAAATAAAACCTTCCCCCAGCCGGAAAATTGGTTTGGGATCTCCGACGAAGAGTACGACGAGTTGATGAAACTGATCAAGGGCTAATCAAGCGAATGTACGCTTAGAAAAGGAGTAAATTCTATGACCGAGGATATTCGTGCTCTCCTGCAAATACCTTCTACTCGCCTGGATGCTATAAACCAGATCCTTGCAGATCCCGACATGAAGATCATCAACGATTTCTTAGATGTGGTTGCAAAATACGGCACCCCAGAGGAAATCAATGCAAAAGCCGAAGCCGCAAGGCAGATGCCCGTATTGCGCGAGAAGGTCGCAAAAATCAAGCCCGAATACTTGAAAGATCTCGACTGGCTTCAAGAGCAGCGCGAAAAAGGCGCTTTCATCAGCATCGACGAATACCGCAAGAAAGTTCTCGGCGAGCGTGCCGAGAAGATGTCATTCAATGATGATTTCGCCGTTACCCTCGAGATCAGCGCCTGTCAGTACTTCCATTATGTGATTCTAGCTGCGAAACGGGCGATCGCGGAGGGCTTATTGATGCCCAGCCGGTTCATCCGCGTGCGTCAAATGAAGGAGCAGGAAGAAGATGGTGATCTCCCGGCTTTCGCAGCCGCCATGCAGATCATCGGCGCCAGCTACGTGGAGACCCTCGACACAAAGGGAACCGACGGATCTAACATCCATCTAGGCGGTCCAGAGACCATCACGGGGTATTTCGGTGGAGTGGGTCAACCGAATGCGTATGCTTTGAAATGGTTGGATGAATTCCTCTACTACTACACCAATTACGGCATCCGGCAGGTCTTGAACATAAATCCCGGAACGGTTCTGCTCGGGTACCTTCTCCATCGGCTCGGGGTTGACAATGAGTTCAAGATCTCGGTCTATATGGGGAACGACAATCCGTACGCGGCGTTCTGGACACTTATCGGCGCCAAACTCTTCAGCCGGGAGGATGGGACCTCCCCCTTGATCGGCTTCAATTGGAGCAACTCCATCAACAATGAGACGATGGAGATCACCGCCCAATTCAGGAAGGATCTGGGATTTGAGGATGTGGTTCGATACGAACACCACATCGTTGAGACCTATAAAAGCATCGTCCGCCAACCCTACAACCGGCGCGATGAGTTGATCGAGATCGCCGATCATGTCGCCAATATATCCGCAAAGCATGAGGGGGCAGATCCCGAAATTGACATCGAGCGAGAACATCCAAGTGATATATTGGATTACTTCCGCGACAAAGATGAAATCATCGAAACGGGTGATTGGGACCATCTGACCTTGAATTTCAGCGATAAGCTCGACTCCCTAAACAAGACCGCCTGGGCGCTGACGGAGAATGGGCTTTCCTTCATCGCCGCTAAACATCTCCACGCAAAATAGCGATACTTCTTTGCGGGCGCGTGGAGACGCCCGTCCGGTAACTCGCTTGTGGGTTAAAAAGAAAGGATCCAACAATAAGAAAATATGGATCCAATGGATAACCCGGTTACGAATAAAGATATCTGGGGAAGCACCGCAGTTTTCGCCATCATCGGCATTCTGCTGCTGCTTCCCCTGCTTTTGTTTTACCCCGATGCGGATTTCTTACAATCGCCGCGGGCAATCATCGCCGCCTCTGGAATTTTTTGGGGTGTTTTGAGTGTATTTGCCTTCAGGGCATTTTGGGAGCTTTACTACCAGCACTTCTACCCCGGCTGGGTTCGTCCCCTCGCACCGCTAAACATCCTCCTATACGCAGCATTCGGTTTGGTCTTGTGGTTCCTGGCCAACAGTTTCAATACACTCCCTGTATTGGTATTCATTCTTCTTGGGGGGATCGAGGGTTTCTTGGAACACGTAATTGGGGTTTATGGCCTGCGAATCCTCGATAAAGTACCTGTATTCAATGCGCTCACTCCCGGCCCAGTGTTCATTTTTTCATTCTTCGAGTACGTCGTGTATTGGTCAATCGTAGCCTGGCTTGCGGTTGCACTGACCAAGTTCGTACCCCAAGTGTTCTAATCTCGTTTAAAAAAGTTGCGGATGGCCAGCCGGCGACAACGATTCGGCTTTACGTTTTAGAGGGACGTTTCTGAGAAACATTTAGCAGC
>JAUWFP010000262.1 GCA_030606845.1 Anaerolineales bacterium
ATTGTGTCAGGCGATAACCGATGTGAGCGAAACCCGATCCGCCCAAGCGGATTCTGAGATCCTCACTTCGCGGATGGATGGATTACGGGAGCAGCTCCGAAGGCGAACCGATGAAATTCGGATGCTCAGCGAGATCGGTCGGGCCGTCGTCAGCTTGGACGACCTGAACGAGATCCTCCGCAGCGTTGTTGAGGCAGCTGCCTTTGTTACCGATGCGGAAGAGGCCTCAATTTACCTGGCAGAACCTGAGAGCAAGGAACTCGTGCTGCGGGCGAGTAAACAGGCAGGCGACAAGCATGCCAGCCTACAGAAGCTGCGAGTAAGCGATACGATTGTCGGAGAAGTTTTCCATAGCGGTCAACCAATCCTGCGCCAGCCTTCAATGGAAGCCGGGCCGGTTAAAGTCCAGACTGGTTTTCTCGTACAGTCTATCGTCAATGTTCCCCTGCGGATGCGAAACAAGATTGTCGGTGTTCTTGGAGTTTACAACCGTCTCGCTCCCCGGACCTTCAACGAGCATCACCTGACGCTGATGATGGCTCTGGCTGATTGGGCTGGTGTTGCGCTCGAACAGGCCACACTAAAACGCAGCGCGAAAACCCAGCCTCTCCCCCCGCGGCCAGCCTCCTCGGCAGCAACCCCGGAATTTTCACATGGGGTAAGCCAGGCGCTGGAGACATTAGATGGTATTTTGAAATCGGACCCCGGGAATGAGGAGAGCATCCGCCAAGCACTGGACCAATTGATGGGACAGTTGCGCGGATTGGATGCTATGCCTGTTATCAACCTCGATGCCGAACAATCCAGTGAGATGGTGGATATTTCCGGTCTTGTGAACGAGACCGTGGAATCAATGAAGAATGCAGCAGAGGCGAAGGGCTTAGAACTCATCTCTGAGAGAGGAAAAAACATTCCTCTCTTCCGTTGCGACCCCGAGAAAGTGCAGCAGATCTTGGAGGCTGTAGTCGCGGCAGCGGTCCGTCGGACGGTCCGAGGCAGAGTTATCCTGGAGACCCATTACTTCGAAATCCTCCGCTCGCAGAGTGAAGAGTTTCCATTGACAGTAAACGTCGAAATGCATGACGGAGCCTGGGCCGCTGTCCGTGTCTCCGACTCCAGCCCGGGGCTTTCGCCTGACACCGTACAGGCGATCACGTCCCCAGAGATAGATCCAGTCTCTGGCCAAATGGGACCGGGGCTTTCTATGGGAGAAATTCGCATGATCGTGGAGAGCATGAACGGTGTGATGTGGTACGAGCATACCCCAGCAAGCACATCCATCACCTTTGCCCTCCCCATTCTCTAAAGGAAACGAAAGCGATGGCAAACAGGTCAATTTCAATCGAGATCTATACAGCCAGTCACCGCGTTCTTGGCCGGATACATCCATCGGCCAGCGGTCTATTCAGTTACCTCAACATGCCCACATCCTCCTACATCGAAATTGAAGGAGCCCACTTGATGAGGCTTCATCAGCCTGGGAAGCTGGTCGCTCGTTATCCAACCTTATGGCTCGTGAAGAGCGAAATCGTTGTCATCTTATTAAGCGGACGCAATGAAATGGGCCCCACCGGTTTCACAAGGGGGGGATATACAACCAATGTCCCTCACTGGGTTCGCGTGATTATGGGGGGATATGAATTAGTAGGGATCATCGAGACACCAGGTAAATTTAATTTCGGATCACTGATGTTCGAGAGTGAGCGCTTCTTTATGCCGTTGTACAGCGCTTCGCTCACTGCCATCCTCTTTCCCAACGTAGAGGCGGAGAGCGCAGCGATGATATTCAATCGGCGAATGGTCGATGCCGTGGCGATGCTCCCGAAAGATGAGATCCCGAAAATACCAGGGTAGCTCCGGGTCCCTGATACTCGTGCGATCGAACCTTAACTCCACAGCTCAAGGACCGTGAAAACTGTCCGGCTCTGGTTTTGAATTTACCCGGTAGAGATCGCCAGCTACGGTGGAACAGGACGTAGGCATAACAGGGGGATGAAGGGGGTTTAATGAAATTGTTTTTGCTGGGCATGACGTGGCTGCTCGGCATCACCGCTGGTCGGCATCTACCGCTGGCCGGTTGGCAGTGGCTGACGCTCGCCGCCGGTGCCTTTCTTTTCGCTCTCCTCTTCCGAAGAAACCAACTTCATCGCTGGCTTTTCCTGTTGCTGATTCCCTTATGCCTCGGGGCTGCACGGTATCTCCCCTCTGAGATTGCGAAGCAGCCAGGGCACATTGCTTTCTATAACGACCTGGACGTTAAGACAACTGTTACGGGTGTCGTCGTGGCAGATCCGGACGTTCGCGATCATTACACCGCGCTTGTTCTCTCCGTGGAGCGAGTCCGGATCCCGCAGATGGAGATTACGAAGACGGTAGAAGGGCGAATCCTCGTGCGCGCTTCCCGCTTGGTCGACTGGCGTTATGGCGATTGGGTTCATGCGGAAGGGTTGCTCGAAACCCCACCGGAGATGGATGGTTTCTCATACCGGGAATATCTGGGTAATCAAGGCATCCACAGCCTTATGCCGACTGCTTACATAAGAAAGATCGGCTCCGACCGCGCAAACCCCATCCTCTCCATGATTTTCGACCTGCGAACGCATGTACACAAAGCCATCCTGCGTCTCTTTCCTGAACCCGAGGCTTCTTTGCTGTCAGGCATATTGCTGGGTAAGGAAAGCGGAATACCCCCTGATTTGCTAGAAGCCTATAACCGCACCGGGACCACCCACATCATCGCCATTTCCGGCTTCAAGAGGCTGATACTAGATATGCTAATAGGAAGCGAGTTGTTATCCTACCGGACAGAGGGGGTATACCTAATCGCAGACAGATTCTTGAGAGAGCCTAATGGTCTTCAGCTAAGCTGCGGTGGATGAAACCAAGTTTGAATTTTCACACAGCTTCCACCGTCATCTTCACCGACTTGTCAGGCACCACCTCAATATCAATTTAGTCTTGCTCAGACGCCATTTTAGTGCGGCTCGAGGATGATGTCCCTGAAGTCCCAATCTTCGATTTGCCCTACAGGGGGCTTGGCCCATGGTTTAACTAAGCGATCCATTACTGCATATACAATTGGAATAATTACTGCCTCTTCAATCAAGATCTCATCCGCTTCCTGATACATTCGTATTCGCTCCGGCTGATCCAAAGTACGCTGGGCATTTTCCAACAATTGATCGTATTGATCATTGCGCCAGCGTGGCGAATGATTTCGAACACCCATCCTGAGAAAACTATCAGGATCGGGATAGTCGGCGGCCCATCCCATAAAAAAAACATTCCTGCTTCGATACATTTCAAGGACGTTTTCCCAATCCGTAATCTCTACCGTTACTTCTGCATTCAAATTGTCCATCCAATGTGATTTCACATACTCGGGTAAGATTCTATAGGCATCGATCCAGACGATTTCATCTATTATTAATCCCTGGCCATCAGGATAGCCAGCTTGCTCCAAGAGTTGGCGTGCTTGGGCTGGATCATAGGGCAGGCCGATCCCCGGCGAGTGCCCGGGTATCGTTGGCGGAACAAAACCACCAGTAGCGGGAACCGGCATTCCTTCTAATACTTCGTCGGCAAGTCTCTCCCTGTCCACGGCCATGGCAAAAGCCCGGCGAATCCTCACATCATCGAAGGGAGGGCGACTCGTGTCGAAGCCCACAATAAATGTCGACTGCATAGGGACAATTACATATTCCTCTGCATAACTATTCTTTGCATGAGGGGTCCCATCGCCTAAGGACGCGATGTCAACACGATCCATTTTGTATAGCTCTAGCTCCTCAAGCGAATACTGTGAAGTGCT
>JAUWFP010000201.1 GCA_030606845.1 Anaerolineales bacterium
TGCTTTTTCAGGCACTGCAATTCGAGCTTTTTTCGATCAGATGGAGACCCAGGGGTTTCCGGCCGTTCACCACTCTGCTTCATACGCTGCAGCTTATCAACCTGCGTACAGAGTCGTCTGGTACGAATTATTAGATAACCCATGAACAACGCGCGGTTGCAGCAACGCTGGTAAACCCACCCAATACTTTCAATTACGGGGCTGAAGGAGATGCAAGTCTGGTATATAATCATAGGCTAATGAGGACGTTCTGATATGCACCGGCCGGTACTGGTTCTGAATGCTAATTACGAGCCGCTCAATGTCTGCTCCACCAAGCGGGCAATTGGGCTATACATGACTGGTAAAGCGGAGATGCTATTGAACGGTCGCGGCTATATAAGAACGGTTCGCCAGAATTATCCCCGACCGTCAATTATACGCCTGGGATATATGATTAAACGCCCTTATCCCCGTGTCCGGCTGACGAAGAAAGAGATTTTTCGCCGTGACTTGCACACCTGCCAATACTGCGGAGAGAACGGCAGCCACCTGACCATCGATCATGTAATCCCTCGCCATCGCGACGGGGAGTACCGATGGAATAATCTTGTAACTGCATGTCCGAAATGTAACCTGAGGAAGGGTGGCAGGACATTGCGTAATGCAAATATGCGCCTGAAGCGCGAACCTTCTGAACCTCGGGCAACCGCAATTTACCTCTATGGCACCTATCTGAAACAGAATGAAGAGTGGGAGCCTTATCTCCGAGGTTGGTAGCCTAAAGCGTTTCAAGAAGTGCTAGCAGCCCGCCAGCAACAACCCCATGACCCCCAGCGAGCACCGGAATCGGCGATTCCATAATCGCGACCGTTAGGTTGCGGAGCGCTTCGTCTGAGATCTGTTGGGTCCAACCAAGGTCGGCAGCAAATCGATCAGCGGCGCTCGGCCAGGTTCCCCTCGAACCCATCCACACCCTGGTATCCCAGATGACAGCATCTGACATTTGCCCCAGCCTGGCGAGAAAGCCGCTGGGCTGTAATTCATCTACCATGTCTGCGATCAACGATCGCACCTCTCCCCGAGCCAATCGCTGACTCGCGACCATTCCCCGCTCTTCTACATAGATCCGCACCCAGATTTTTGTCCGCTCTTCCAGCTCTTTCCAAACTGTTGAGGATGCTCGTCCAATGATCGATAAAGTGCTCGCTGGAGTTTGGAGAACGCGCCGCAGGTTTGAAATGCTGTCTAGCAAGGGTTGATTTGGTTGGCTGAGAAAGTCGCGACAATATCTGCCAATTCCGGGATGACCGTGCAGAAGCATTAAATCCGCTGGTGTGTCTATGTCCAGCCGAGAGCTCGCAGACGGTGGCAATGCACGTACATCGAATTGCGCTTCCTGCTGCATAACCCACCCCAACGGATTGTCACTAGGCAGTTGTGACTTAATCTCTTCAATGACACTTGTGTGGTTAAAGACTGCCCAATCTGAAGAGTACAGGTTATTGACAATAGCAGTTGGCGTTTTCTGCCGCAGGACTTGCTCGAAGACTTTCTTAATATCTTTTTCCCCCATCAGTGGTGCACTCGCTCCACCAAAGTACGCGAGCCGGTCTAGCTGATATGCTGAGATTATCTCTGCTAATACTTCTCCAAAGTGAAATGGTTTTACGGATGATTGAATTTGATCAAATCCCAATTCCTGCAACGCCAGTCGATCTGCCTGCTCATGAGCAAGAAGGAAACATGGACCTGCAAGAGGATTCGCCTTAACTCGTTCAGCCAGATCACAGGCTGCAGCGAGTCGACCAGCAGCGACCCAGGCTTCTGCTTCAGATGAGCCCTTGGGTGGCAGCATGAGAAGAACGGGGATTTTTTCGTCCATAGAATGATCAAGAGTCAACGGAGGAAACGTCGACTCCTATAGAATTTCCGTTATTTGTTCTCGGTTTCGATGAGTCCAAGGGTTCCATCCCGTCGTCGATAGAGAATATTTACCTGATTATTTACAACATCGCGGAAAATAAAGAAATCCTCATGCCCCAAGAGCTGCATCTGTTCAACCGCTTCGCTCTCATCCATCGGGATTAGGAAATGACGTTTTCGCCGTACGATCATCTCTGAGGGAGTATCCTCCTCTTCAGTACTCATCGGCTCGTAAGAAGCTACCTCTGCAGCCGATCTTCCATCTCCGCGGCTTCTCCAATGGCGGCCCTTATAGCGCTCAATCTGACGATGGATCTTGTCCAGCACAAGATCAACAGAGGCGAACATATCTTCCGTTCTCTCCTCTGCTCGCAGCACCACCCCCTTGCCCCGGATGGTTAATTGTGCGACCTGGCGATCCTTCGCGTTACGAGCGGTTTTCGCATGGGTCAAGTCAACTTGGGCTTGGTCAATGATATCCAGATATCGATCCAGCTTCGCAACCTTTGTCTCGACGTAATCACGCAGCTTGTCGCTGAGCTCCATATTTTTAGCATTGATTTCAATTTGTACAGCCATTAGCAACCCCTTTCATGTCGTCGACGTACACGGATTCGCTTATCATGCCCTTCCTACAGTTAAACAAAAAACCTGCGCTGCCCCCTCGTTGAGGAGAGCGATTGCGCAGTTTTTCAGTGTTGCCCCGGATGTCAGTAAATCATCTATGAGAACGATTGATTGACCTTGAACGATGCGTGAGTCAGCCCGAAAAGCGCCTTCAACATTTACGTGGCGCTCTTGACGATCCAAGCCCACTTGCGACTGGGTCTCCCGCACTCGTTCGAGTGCGTTAGTAAATAAATGTAACTTCAATTCTTTTGCGAATGAAGTAGCGATCAAAGTAACCTGATTATACCCTCTTTGCCGTAGCCGCACATCAGCCAGGGGAACCGGAATCACGCAATCTGCCTTCCATCCCGTTCGATGGTAAACGCTGACCAACCAGGATGCCATTTCGTTGGCAAGCGCTTGATCAGATCGGTACTTCAATTTTAATATTGCGGAAGAAAGTGGTTTCTTGTAATGAGCAAAGGGTCGTACGTGGATGCGATTTGGCCAATCCTCACATATTGGGCAAATAATTCCTGTCTGGAGGGGAAACCCACAAGCAGTGCAAGAGCGGCCTTTAGGTACGCTGATGCGATTATTGCATTCTTCACACCATACCTTGCCAGTCACATTGCAGCCTGCACAACGCGGGGGAAAGATCAAATCGATGGTTTGCTTGAGCCAGTATGTAAACCAGCCCCGGTCCCCTTGAGCAATTGTTCGCTTCACCGGGCACCCCTCCCCGAGTTAGCGGAATCGAGTACGTTGTTCCTAAAACATAGCTGCCATTGGGGAAGTTATGAGCAGCAGCGCGGCCGGACCAAGCAGGATCAACATGATCGAGGGGAAGATAAGCAGCGCAATCGGGAAGATCATTTTGATCGGCGCACGGTGAGCTTCCTCTTCCGCCATCTGCCGTCTACGCACACGCATCTGATCCGATTGGATCCGTAGAACCTTCGCCATGCTCACACCAAGCTGTTCAGACTGAATGACGGCCGCCACGAAGCTTGTAAACTCGGCAACATCGAGCCGATCGGCCATATCGCGCAATGCTTCTCTTCGCAATTTGCCAAGCCCGATCTCTTGAATTACCCGCCCGAACTCCAAAGCGAGTTCGTCTTCCCATTTCTCGTTCACCTTGCGCATCGCGGCATCAAAACCAAGACCAGCTTCAACACAGATGGTCAATAAGTCAAGCGCATCCGGAAGTCCCCGGAAAACAGCCTTCTGCCTGGCTGAAACCTTGCTTGAGAGCCATAAATCCGGTAGAAAATATCCGAGTGCCATAAAGAGCGCTGAAATTCCTAACCCCTGAAGCCAATTACGCCCTGAAATTGAGAATACCAAGAATAGACCGCCACCCAATACAACTGCCAGGACAAAGCGCAGTGCGATGAAAAAAGACGGGTCCATTTGCATGGGGTTGCCAGCTTTAATGAGTTTTAACCGCGCAGTTTCTAGCGTCGCCTGCGGAGTGAAGCGGGCGGCGAGCATACCAATCTTATTGAAGATTGGCAGCATAACTCGTTCATAAAAACGCTGAGAAAGCTCGATCTCCTCAAGCGTCATCGCCTCCTCGCGAACGCTGTACTCCGCCAGGCGGCTGGAGATGGGGTCAGAAGCTTGCGGCGCTCGTATCCCAGCTACAACCAGGACAACAGCCAAGACGAGAATGCCAACGATGATTGCAATTGTTAGTAAAGGCATTAATCCGCTCCTTGTTCTCCCATGACGTTCATTCAGCCACTGCCAAAACTTTAGATGTCGATATCAACGATTTTCTGCGTGGCTATAAAACCAGTGATAATCATGACCGCTGCAAGAACGATGATCGGGATGCCGCAATTGCGCGTCTCCGGATTAAAGAACTGCATGATATAGTCCCGGTTTATCAAGAAAAGCAAAGCCACGAGGGCGATGGGCATAGCGGAGATTACCCAGGCTGTCGCCCGCCCCTGAGCTGTTAGTGCTTGGATTTCACCTTTGATTCGTACACGTTCTCGAATCGTGAATGATATCGAATCCAGAATCTCGGCCAGGTTACCCCCGACCTCACGCTGAACATTAATAGCAGTGATCACTAGATCGAGGTCCTCACTGTTGATTCGACGGAGGAGATGATCGAGGGCATCCTCCATCATGATACC
>JAUWFP010000148.1 GCA_030606845.1 Anaerolineales bacterium
GGCTTTGTTTCTTCCTGTTTGAGCAGCGCCATACGCGCTGTGGGTTCACTCGCAATGACATTAAGAAGAGGCCTTCATCGTACCAGGATGGTATTTATTCCAAAGAAAGAGCTCTTGAGAGAAACATCCTAGGGATTTCTCGTTGAATTCATCCTGAGTGAAACCAAAGGGTTCAGCATGACATACTTATGGCACTCTCGAGAATTTGGGAGCGCAGCGATGGACAATCTCTTTTTCCCCCGACTGTATTTGGGGTAGAGACCAAAAACATGCGAAAATTGGGCTTATTATGGAGAGAAAGAAAACAGCGATGATCGAGATCGATGGAGCCATTGGCGAAGGTGGGGGGCAGATACTTCGCAGCGCGTTGACGCTCGCGCTCATGACGGACAGGGATTTCCGAATCCTGAATATTCGCGCGCGCAGATCGAAGCCAGGATTACGGCCCCAGCACTTGACCTCTGTGAATGCCGCGGCTTCCGTGGGGCAGGCGCAGGTGGAAGGCGCACGTTTGGGGTCGCAGGAAATAGAATTCCGGCCATCTTCGATCCACCCCGGCTCCTATCGCTTCGAGATTCCTACCGCCGGCTCGACTTCGCTTGTGCTTCAAACGGTCTTCCTGCCACTGAGCATCGCTGATTCTCCATCGGAGATCGAAATCATTGGTGGGACTCATGTGCCCTGGAGCCCATGTTTCCATTATTTAGAGGCGAACTGGCTCCCGGCGATGTGATTGCAGGGTTTCCGGGCAGGCCTGGCGTTGGAGAAAGCGGGGTTTTATCCGCAGGGTGGGGGGCGAATCAGGGCGCTTATTCAACCATTGAAGAAGATGATTGCGCCGCTAAGGCGCTTGCAGCGCGGGGATCTTCAGCGGATTCGCGGCCTCTCTAGCGTCTCCAATCTACCGGAGAGCATCGCCCAACGGCAGCGGAATCGAGCTGTGGAGAGACTGGCTGATCTTGGCTACCCGGTGGAGATCGATGTTCAAACCTTGCCCTCTCCCGGCAAGGGGACGTTTCTCCTGCTGCAAGCCGAGTTTGAATCCGGTCAGGCTTGCTATTTCGGTCTCGGCGCGCGAGGCAAGCCGGCTGAACGAGTCGCCGACGAAGCTGCTGATGCACTTTATACGTTTCTGCACGGAGGTGGGGTTGTCGACGAATATCTTGCGGATCAGCTCCTGCTCCCATTGGCTATCGCCGACGGGGATTCTGAATTTCGTACCTCGAAAGTCACCCAGCATTTGCTCACCAACGCCGAAGTGATTCGCGCTTTCGGCGCGGCGGAGATAGATATTAGCGGCGAATTGGATCAGTCTGGAGTAATCGAGATCAGGCCGCTTGGCAACCAATAGTTGGAGCGATGGTTCTCAGAGATCCTTTGGTTCACTTCGCACCCATAAGAATGGGCTTTCACTGCTTCGAATTTTTGGATCGACCGGGATTAAAGAAGCACGGCTTTCGCAGCTAATTGCCCATGCTCTCGATGTATTCCAGCGATTGGTGGCGGAAGTAAGTATTGTATAGATCGGCATAATGCCCACCTTCTGCCATCAATGAGCTGTGTGTTCCATCCCCGATGACCCGGCCGCGATCGAGGATGATAATTCGGTCAGCATTTTGCACGGTCCATAGGCGGTGGGCGATGACTACGGAGGTGCGCCCGCGCATCACTTGCTGCAGTGCGCTCTGGATCTGCGCTTCTGTAAATGGATCGACACTGGCTGTGGCTTCATCGAGGATGAGAATCGTCGGGTCCTTCAGCAGTACTCGCGCCAGTGCGACGAGCTGACGTTGACCCATCGATAGATTTGCGCCACGCTCACCCGCGTTAGTCTCCAACCCATCAGGCAAATCGGCGAGCCAATCTCCGCCGCTGATATGCTCGGCAGCTTGACGCACATCTTTCTCCGTCGCCTCGGGCCGGCTGTAGCGGATGTTCTCAGCAACAGTGCCCGAGAAAAGGAAGGGGTCCTGCGGGACCATGCCCAAATTTCGTCGATACACATCAAGATCCAAGCGGCGGATATCACGACCGTTAATCAGCAGCTCGCCCTCCTGGTATTCGTAGAAGCGAGAGATCAATTTGACAATGCTGCTTTTCCCTGCGCCAGAGTGACCGACCAGAGCGAGCGTCTTACCGGGATGGATCATCAATGAAAAGTCTGGCAGGACGATCTCTTTTTCCGAGTAGCTAAAGCGCAAATTCTTGAATTCGATGTGGCCCTCGAGCTCCTCGACGGGTTCGTTTGCTATTTGCTCGACATCTGGTTGGGCATCGATCAAAGCGAAGACCCGTTCGGCGGCGGATAGGCCATCTTGGAACTGGCTCCAGAAGGAGGCGATTCCCATGAGCGGGTACCAGAAGAAACCTACAGCCTGCATGAAGAGGTACCACTCGCCTGGTGAGATGGCGCCAGTTTGAATTCGCATCCCTGCGGCGAAGACCAGCATTGCCGTCGCCAGACCATTCGCAACCCCCATGATGGGGAAAATGGTGTTTAAAGTCAGCCCGCGGCGCAGACCCACTTGATAGGCTTGTTGGTTGTTGCCTTCAAACGTCTCGAAGATCGCCTGTTCTTTTCGGAAGCTCTTAGCAACGATAATGCCACTGATCGACTCCTGGATCTGGGCATTGATCTTCGCAGTTACCCGGCGGGCATGCTGGGTCACACGACGGGCGACACGCCTGAAACTTAAGGCAATAACGGCCGCGATTGGTGACATTGCTAGTAAAAGGAGGGTGAGCCCGACGTTAATATTGAAAAGCCATATGATCAGGATGATGATAATCAAGACCTGGCTAATCAAGTTGATGACCAAACCCACCACGTCTGAAAAATCCTGCGTATCAGACGTCACCCGGCTTACGATCTTTCCTGTTGGGTGCTTGTCGAAGAAGGGCATATCGTGGTGTATGGTGGCGTCCAGGGCGTCAGTACGAAGCTGTAGAACGACATCCCCAACCACTCTTGCCGAGAGCCACTGGCGTATGAAATTGGTGACCCATGCGGCCACACCGAATATCAGGAGCAGGCTCGCAGCGAATGCCATATTGTAGAAGGTGGGAGTTTCGGCGACCAGGTCAATCGCCTTGGCGATAACGATTGGCCTGCCGCTCCCGGCCACTGAGTTCAACGTGAGCATGAGAGCAACCAAGGCCATCTTGCGGCCGTATGGTCGGAAATAGGAAACGATCCGCAGCAGCAGGTCGCGATCGCTATACTCACGGTCGTAAGATTCGGTGTCCAGTCCGTCGAGAATGAACCCCATATCCTGTTACGCTCCTGCCTTGGGGGTTGTGTCCGTTGGTGAACCGGTGGATGAGCCTTTATCGGCAGATGATCGAACGCGAGCGAAGATGCGCTGGTAATCCGGAGAGCGCGCCAATAGCTCTGTGTGTGTCCCTTGATCGATGATCTCCCCTCCACGGAGAACTAGAATGCGATCCGCCCAGCGGATCTGGCTGAGTCGATGTGTGATGAGGAATGTTGTCCTCTTCTGGCTGATCCTGCGCATGGCGCGCTGGATCTGATCCTCGGTCTCGCTGTCGATGGCGCTTGTGCTATCGTCCAGGATAAGGATGCGCGGGTCGGTGAGGAAGGCGCGGGCGATGGCGATGCGCTGCCGCTGACCACCTGAGAGGGTCACGCCGCGCTCTCCGATTTCGGTATCGTAGCCGTCTGTGAAGCTGCGAATGAACTCGTCTGCCTGAGCTTCGCGGGCAGCTGCCTCAATCATTTCTTTTGTGGCGTCATCGCGCCCGAATGAGATGTTGTCGGAGAGGTTAGTTGAGAAAAGGAAAATGTCCTGTTCAATGGTCGAAATCTGGGAGCGTAACGATTCCATGCTCCACTCCCGCACATCGATCCCATCGACAAGAACTGCCCCCTCATTCACATCATAGATGCGGTTGATCAGGTGCGTAAGAGTGGTCTTGCCGGAGCCGGTCTGACCAACAATGGCGATCGTCTCGCCGGGCTTGGCTGTGAAGGAGATACCCTTTAACACCAGCTTCCCGTTGTAACCGAAGCTGACATTTTCAAATGAAACCTCACCCTGGATTGTTTGGGCGACACCGCCGACATTCTCGTCCAATTCGGTTTCGGCGTTTATCAATTTTAGAATGCGGCGCGCTCCGGCGATCCCAAGCTGCACCAGGTCGAACGAGAAAAGTGAGATAAAGGTTGGGAAGCGAAGTCCGCCCATGAGTCCTAAGAAGGCAACTACCTCGCCAAGGGAGATGCGACCCGCATGCCAGATAGTGAGCGCATGGAAGAAGCCAATTGCCCAAACCACGGCGAAGGCCAACATGGGCCAGTATCGTGCCTGGATTTCGCCGCGTTGTACAAAAAGATCTCGAAAACGGCGCGCGTTATGGGTGAATTTGTCCCATTCGTAGTGTTCTTGAACGTTCGCCTTGACAACCTCGATACCGGCTATCGCCTCGGTTAAGCCGGCGTTCATTATCCCGAACTGGTCGCGAATGTCGCGGCTGACCGGGCTCAGGCGGCGATTGTAATCGAGCAACGTAATGACGAGCGCGACAGTGAACAGAAGCGGAACGATTAACAGCTCTACGCGTATCAGCCCAATCAATATGATGGGGATAACCAAATTCATGATTGAGTCTGTGATCAACATCATGCCGGGACTGAACATCAGGTTTAGCGAGCGAACATCATTCGTGGCCCGGGACATGATATCGCCGACGCGCTGGCGTCCGTGGAAAGTTTGGCTCTTTCCCAGCAGGCTGACGTAGAGTTCGTGCCGGGTGTCGCGTTCGATAGCTTGTGCCATGAACTCCGCGGCGTAGTTCCGGATTAAACCAGTGAACCCCTGGGAAAGGGCTGCGGCCAAGATGGCGAGCGCCGCAACTGCTAAATCTGCTCGCGTCCAGTCGACCGAGGTGATTAGATCAAATGTGCGCCCGATGAAAATCTGGACATAACCAAAAGCGAGGTTATTCCCCGCCGCGGCGAGAAGCAGACCGAGTGGAAGGATTGGGTAGCGCAGGGCGTGGGAAATGATCCAGCGCACCGGTCCGGTCCGGTTGTATGGATATTCGTCTTCGAGTGAGAATTCAGTTTTTGAAACCTTCTCTTGTGATCCCATAACTAGGGTGAGATTATACAACCCTCCTCCAGTGAAAAGAAATGAGATGTGAGAGTCGTGGAGTGCGTATGGTTGCTCCTGCGACCGGGGGTATAACTTCCAGACACTATTCAATGAGGGGCGTTTGAGATAGCCGCGGATCGTTCTCTATCCAGGCGAGAGAGAAATCCGTAAGGAAGGGTAATCTTGAAACTTGCAGCATGTATTTTGCTTTTGAGCCCCGTGGGATCATCGAATAAGGGTAGAACGCGCCTAGCCCTCCCGTTTCATTGCGAACTGTCTATTGTGTGCCTTAGAATGCATCCATTGGCGGTTAGATCAAATGATTGCTCGAAGGTATGAACTCAAACTATTGGTAATTACCCTGGTGGGTCTTCTCCTTTCCGCGTGCAGCTCTCCATCGCTGGTGTCCTTTCTCGCTTCGGCAACGCCGACTCCGACGATCACGCTTACACCAACGCATACACCCACAGCGACTCTGACGCCCACGTCCACGGATACACCGACGAATACGCCCACGCCGACCGTGACATCAACGCCGACGATCACGCCCACGCCGACGATCAGCCCGACGGCGACCTTCGATTTCCCCGACGCTACCGTCCTGCAGCAGTCACATTGCCGCTATGGTCCTGGTGTTGCCTATCTGCATGCTGGCGATCTCTATACCGGCTATCATGCATTGGTTTGGAATCGTAACTACGATGGATCGTGGCTTTTCATCAAGCCTGATAT
>JAUWFP010000233.1 GCA_030606845.1 Anaerolineales bacterium
CGTATGCGGGTATCAAAGCCCACCACTGCGCGCGGTCCCGCAGGTACACCACGATAAACGGTGTAGCGATGGTACCTAGGACATAGGTGGGCAAGAATTGATCGCGCAGTACGTTCAATTCAACCAGCGCCAGCAGCCCGGCAATTGCCCACAGAACATAGGCGGGTATAAGCGGCCACCATTCTGAGCGGTCTCCGAGAAAGACGCCAAATATTCCCAAGCCTGTGACGGCAAGGATGGCAACCCACGCCCACGGGGTGAGATCGGTGAAGGATTCCACCAGCCCCACTACTCCGAAAATGATAAGTAGACCTCCCCAGACGAGAGCCTGGTTTCTCGATTGCTGTTTCATCGCTTATCCCTCTCTTTCTCCTCGTAGTGAATGTACCTAAAATTGAGTCAAGATAGATCTAAATTCTATACGTGTCTAGGGCGCAGAAAGTCGCAAGAATTCTTCGCCGTGCTTTGTGAGGCAGTCATCCAGTAGAACACCATTTGGAAGCAAGAGTTTTGAAAATGGGGCGAATATCCGCCCTGCTTGCTCGATGGGTAACCCTACGTGTGTGTAATTTTTTTGATTGTTATTAGATTCTCCCGAGCGCAGGTCTCGCCGGCGGCGATGATTTCAGCGGCGTGGGTGAAGCCGGAGAAGACACCAGCCTTGGCCGGAATAGGTGGGCACAAGAGGAGATCGGGTGGCGTCTCTTTCAGCCTCACTTCTGTCATAGCCCGAGAGACGATGAGGGCGACCCGCATGAGGTCTTTGGCAATGCCGCGCGAAAAGATGGAACCATCCGTTTGGGTGTCCATATCATCTGCGTCCAACGCGGCGGTCACGTTTACGGCGATTACCACGTCAGCGCCGAGTATCCGCGGCAGTTCGGCGGGGAGGTTGTTCAGGACTCCCCCGTCCACAAGTTGGCAGCCATGAAGCTCGACAGGCGGAAACACGCCGGGGAAGGCACTTGTCGCCATTACAGCATCGAGGACGTTACCCTCCTGGAGGGTGTGCTCCGTGCCGCTTCTCAAGTCCACAGCTTGCATAGCCAGGGGATAATTAAGTTCGTCGAAAGTGAGGTTCTCGTCCACAAAACTGGTGAGGTATTTGCGGACGTGTTTACTCGCCAACAGCCCCCGGCGCGGGGGTCGGAGGTTGACAAGCGCGGCTAACTCTCGCAGATTGGCCATCTTCAAAGCCGCGGCTTCGAGTTCAGACGTGCTCATTCCCGCGGCATAAGCCGCGGCGATCAAACCGCCCATGCTGGTGCCGGCCAAGGCGTGAATCGGCACACCCTGCTCCTCGAAGACCTTGAGTACGCCGATATGGGCCAGACCGCGTGCCCCGCCTCCACTTAGAGCCAAACCAACACGCGGTTTTTTTCTCCGTCGAAACAACGCTCGAAACATATACCTAGGTTAACATGTGATGTATCGCCCGTAAAGCACTTTCGGTCCTGAGATAGGGATCATGCCGGACCTGATGGGGTGTACAATGAATGGTAGACAGGGTTCAAGCGGGTTGGGAGATTAATCGGGGAGGAATGCTATGCGCATCGCCATTTTCTCCAATGCTTATTTACCGTCGATCAGCGGTGTCGTTAATTCAATCACGCTGTTTCGGAAAGGTCTCATAGCCGCGGGGCATGAAGTCCACGTCTTCGCGCCTGAATACGAGGAGTATGATGATGCGGAGCCCTACATTTTCCGTTTTCCCGCCCTCGACCTGTCCGATCAACTTGATATCTCGATTATCGTCCCGATAAAAAATCGGCTAGAACCAACTGTGGAAGGGATAAAGCCGGCGCTGATCCACTCCCAGCACCCTGTTTGGATGGGCGATCTGGCCGCTTCCTTTGCGCGCTCATTGAACATTCCCCTGGTATTCACCTTTCATACGCAGTACGAGAAATATGTCCAGCATTACACACCCATCGCCTCGAAATTGGCGGGACTTATCACCGATGAGGTCATCAAGCGTTATCTGCGGAATTGTGAACACGTCGTCGTTCCAACAGAGAGCATTCGCGAGATGCTCGCTAAAAACTATGGTATCGAGCGGGGAGTATCCGTCGTCCCCACGCCGGTCGATCTGGTGAAATTCCAAGACATTCAAACCGAGAAGATCCGCGCGAGCTTCGGATTAGATGGCAAAGAAGTGCTCCTATTTGTGGGTCGCCTGGCTCGCGAGAAAGGGCTTGATATGCTCTTACAGGCATTCACTTTGATCCAGGAACTACGACCGGGGGTGCGATTGCTGCTGCTGGGAAGAGGTCCTTATGAAGGGACGCTGAAAGCCCAGCTGGCAAACTTAGGGTTGAGGGATCTTGTGATCTTCGCTGGAGCGGTGCCGCACGAGGAGGTCCCAGGCTATTACGCCGCTGCTGACTTGTTTGTCTTCCCTTCTACGACGGAGACTCAGGGGCTGGTCATCATCGAAGCTATGGCTGCCGGCCTTCCCGTCGTGGCCGTACGGGCGCCCGGGGCGGTCGACGTCTTAACCGAGGGCGGCGGTGTTCTCACAGAGAATAAGCCTGAGGCGTTTGAGCGGGAGGTTGTGGGCATTTTGGCGGATTCAGGACGGCAGAGGGAATTAAGTGATCAGGCGCGCCGGGCCGTTGAGCGCTATTCAATCTCAGATGCGACCGGGCGTATGCTTAATGCGTATGAGACTACGCTTGACAGTTGGGAGAGTCGAGATCGGGGAGGGTGATGTGTGCGCCGTCCACTTCTAGAGGGCGAGAAACCATTATTTCGGCTGCTTAATGGGAATAACAAAAGACGGGGTACCAATATAGCACCCCGCCTTGATTTATCATTCGATTTATTTCACCAAGTCGAGCGCCGGGGGCAGAAAGAAGAGTTTGCTCTCGACATAATTGATATTAAGTTCTGCGTTGCCGCTGACCTTAACCGTATCGCCGATGATCTGGGCGTTGATCCCTATTGTAGTGCCCCCGCCCTCCAGTGTGATCAGAGAGGATGGGGCGTAGATCGTTCCGGCGTACATCGTGTTTGATGCGCCGGTGATAGTAATCGGGTTGGTGTTGTTGGGGTCAACGTATAGAAGCATGCCCGCCCAGTCGTTATGTGATGGGTCCACCAGACTATTGGGGGGTTCCACGGCGCTGAGGTTAACGAGCGTATTGCCGCCAAGGTCAAACCCGCCGTCCTGCATATAGATGAAAACGTCAGTGCCTGTGATCGAGCCGCCGTTGCTTGTGAAGCCTTTGTTGCCGTAGACGCAGTACATCCCGGGATCCATGGTGACGTCCGCTCCGGCCAACACCGTGATTTCTGAGTACCGACCGGGGAAGATCGTATGCGCCCCAGCGCTGTTGATTTTCATTGCCCCATAATCCCAGAGAGTGCTGCAGTCGGGGGTGCCCATCATGGGTCGAATGCGTTGTTTCGGTACGAATTCGGTGGGTGCGGGGGTCACCGCGCCACTTCCGCCCAGGTCGAAAGTCCCCACGACTTCGATGCCATGTGGATTGGCAACGTTAATCGCGCCGCCACCACCCTGTACGCCGGATTGGCAGCTCGCGCTGGCGGCGTCGGAATTCGAAAAAACACCGCCGCCGACAACGTTGGTGTCCCCTGTTCCAGAGAACCAAATACCCTTGCAATCATGGTCGGTGGTGGCGAAGATAGCGTACCCTGGCGTGAAGTTCTGCGTAGGCCAGACGCGTGACACGGCCTCGGCAGCGTCGCTCAATCCTCCTGTGAAAACGAGGTGGGCGAAACTGGTATTTACCTTATGCTCGATATACACACGGATATATTCGGGATTCCCGGCGTAAAGACCTACACGCGGCGGGTTGGTCACCTCGATGGTAAGATCGGTCCCGACCCCCAGAATGCAATCTAATCCTGCAGGGCTGCAGGCTTGCGCTGTAGTAACGAAGTCGTTGCTTGTAGTGCTGGTCAGCGCTACGGTGCCGAGTGGTTGGCTATTTACCTTGGCGAGGGCGGCCGCCATGGCGGCTGCATCCGCGGCATTTTGCGCACGCCGGTGCTCATGATAGAGCATGCCACCATCGACTGCTAAAGCAGAAAAACCCAGCATGCCGATCATCATCATCGCCATGATGATGTAAGACTGACCTGATTCAGAACGCCTTCTCTTCATATCACACCATCTTTTCGTGCGTTTAAACGCCCGAGATTGTTCAGCAAGGAGGCTGAAGGATTGTATCGATTGCTTCCGCTTCCAGGTGCAG
>JAUWFP010000119.1 GCA_030606845.1 Anaerolineales bacterium
CGCAAGGGTCCTGAATATGAGACGACAGTCGGTTTCGGACCTAATCTCGGAATTACAGATCTATCGTTCATAACGAGAATGGGGGAGATCTGTGATCGTTATGGAATGGATACGATCTCGCTCTCAAATACCATTGGCTTAGTTTTTACATTATTCGAGGATGGATTAATCCCATCAAAGGACAGGGGGGGAGATGAATTCCGGTGGGGCGATCACGCTATCGTTGAGAAACTCATACATCAAACATTGCAGCGCGAAGGTTTGGGGGCGATCATAGCTAGAGGGGCGAGGGCTCTGGGGGAGTATTTTGACTCACCGAATTCTGCGGCAGAGGTGAAGGGATTGGAAGTACCTTATCATGACCCACGAGGTGGCTCAGGGATGGCGCTTGTATATGCCACTTCTCCTCGAGGTGCTTGCCATAATCAGGGACCGTATTACTTGGTCGAGCTCGGGCAGACGATTGAGGCGATCGGCATAGACTTCTTCAATCGCCAGGCGGGAGCGGAAAAGGTCCAGAACGTCATCCGCCATCAAAATTGGACATCCGTCATCAACGCTCTCGTGATGTGCATCTTCGCAAACGTGCCTCCAAGCGACACCCGAAAGTTGATCCAGTTTGCGACTGGATATGAATACACCTTAAACGAGTTGCTACTTCTCGGTGAACGATCCTGGAATCTCAAGCGGATGATCAACCACCGCCTGAGCCCTGCTGGAATTGAAGACTCGCTGCCAGAGTGCTTTAAAGTTCCGCTAGCAGCGGGCGGCGCTGCTGGCTATGTCCCTCCTTTTGATGAGATGTTGCTTACCTACTACGAGGAGCGTGGATGGGACTCAGATACAGGAATGCCGACGACGAAGAAGATGCGAGAGCTAGGGCTGGATAGTCTATCTGAAGAGCTTTCCTTGCAATAGAGGAAGGAGGCAGTCCATTGAAAAAAGTTGTCACGGTTGAGCAGATGCGGGCGATTGAGCACGCGGCAGACGCATCCGGGCTGACATACGACAAGATGATGGAAAACGCAGGTAATTCTATCGCCGCTGCGATTCTTGAATATTGGCCTGAAGCAAAAAAATGGAACGTTACGATCCTGGTTGGACCGGGAAATAACGGTGGAGATGGGCTAGTTGTTGGACATTATCTCCAAGAAGCAGGGGCGAAGGTATCGGTTTATCTCGCTAGAGAGCGGACTGACGAGGACGAGAACCTTCAGCGCATTATCCGGCATGGATGCCCGGTTACAACGGCAGAAAAAGACAATCGGCACAAAGCGCTTAAAGATTTAATCATTTCCACAGACCTACTCGTCGACTCTGTTTTCGGAACTGGCTTCAAACCTCCAATTAAAGGTGATACAAAGAACATACTGGCATTCGTCAATAAAGTACTAGAGGAGCGCGTTTCAACGCCTTATGTCGTCGCTGTGGATTGCCCGTCGGGGTTAGATTGCGATACGGGTGAAATTGCAGACGAGAGTCTAGTCGCAGATTTAACCGTCACGCTCGCTGCAGCAAAGCCGGGGCTTCTGCGTTTCCCTGGAGCAGGGTATGTTGGAGAAATCGTTGTAGGGGATATTGGGATACCCCCTTCACAAAAAGAAATCGCAACGATAAATCTTGATTTCGCCACGCGTGAGGGCGTTCGGGCGTGGTTGCCGGAAAGGCCGCGGGACGCTCACAAGGGCACCTTTGGACGAGTGATGATCGTCGCCGGGTCGGTAAATTTCCCTGGCGCCGCATCGTTAGCTGCGCTGGGGGCATATCGTTCTGGCGCAGGCCTGGTGACGCTGGCAGTTCCAGAACCCATCCAGGGATTTTTAGTTCCAATGGTTCCAGAAGCGACGTGGCTTGTCCTGCCGCATGAGATTGGCGTCATTGCTGGCCCTGCCGCGGACGTCATCCTAGACGAACTTCCTCATTGCCAGGCGCTTTTGCTGGGCCCTGGTTTTGGACAAGAACGACCAACGCTAACCTTCATGGAACGGCTGATAAACCCTTCTGCGGCCGCAAAGCAAGGAATAGGATTTATTCATCAGGAAGGCGACGATGAGTTGATGAAGCTGCCTCCTATCGTTATCGATGCTGATGGTTTGAAGCTTCTCGCAGGAATACCAGATTGGCATGTCCATTTACCAGGGCAATCGATTCTCACGCCTCACCCGGGCGAGATGTCGGTGTTGACAGGACTCTCGGTAACGGAGATCCAAGCAGAACGAGAGCAAACTGCCTTAGATTGGGCTGCTCAATGGGGGCATGTTGTGGTGTTGAAGGGGGCGTTTACCGTTATCGGCTCTCCAACCGGGCAAGCAACGATTATGCCCTTCGCAACACCCGCGTTAGCGCGTGCGGGAACTGGAGATGTATTGTCGGGGGTGATCGCATCTCTGCTTGCTCAAGGCTTGCAGCCTTACCGGGCAGCGATATTGGGCTGCTTTCTTCACGGGTGGTCAGGTGAGATAGCGGCTGGAATGATTGGTTCGACAGCCGGTGTGATAGCAGGCGATGTGGCTGATCTTATTCCTGCGGCTATAAGTGAATTAGAGCGGGGATGATTCATCGCTAACGATGATTTCGAATGAAGGCAGAATATGAAATAGGACGCCTCATCGAGGCGTCCTATTAATAACCAGAGTGACAGATGAAGCTATTTTTTCGCAGTGTCGTCTTTCTTCTTGGGGGTAGCAGCTTTCTTCTCAGGTTCAACTTCTTTTGTGGATTTCTTCTTCTGGCCTTCCGCGACACTCTTGCCTCGTTTCTGAAGATCCTCTGCTAAATATTTTGCTTCCTTGGCGAGTTCTTCCGCGCGAGCACGCGTATCATCGATGACACCACCGGCTTGATCCTTCAACTCAATGCCCTTGTCATAGATTAGGGTTCGAGTCTCCTCTCCAGACTGAGGGGCGAAGAGCAGAGAGACTGCCGCGCCAACCAGGCCGCCAATTAAAAAGCCTGAGACGAAGGCACCGAAATCGCTGTTATTATCCGACATAATCCGTTCTCCTTTTCTTAATATCTTTATTCAAATTTACTTCGGGCGGCGAAAGTCAAATAACTCGATTGCGCGTCTTAGAGCCGCAAACGAACTGTTCGCTTTTACAACAGGTGCTACAAGGTTATCGCTGAGAAATTTGCTAGTTCCACGTAAGGAACTGACCGTCTCGTTTGTGGCTTCGAGTATCGGTCTGATCTCGTATTGAAGGAGGTTCGTCAGGCGGGCTAGCTGAACAAGCATGATAATGAGTGCTAGGCCGATGATTAGAGATTCAAAGGCCATAAAAATTATCATAATGTCGCGAAAGGTTTCAGTTTGTGCGGGGTTTTTGACCATTACGGTAACAGCGACGATGATTCCTGCAACAAGCAAAAGAAAAAACACCACTCCCAGAATGATCCAAATCGTGGGAATCTTATTGCCCGCGGCGACGGTCTCAACGGGCGAAGATGTGTCATTTAAAGGAGGAAGAGTATCGTTTTCAGCCATCGATGTCGATTATAACACAAGCAAAATCGCTGAATTTGTGTCTATCGGCGGCGGGGCTTTTTTTGTGAGCGGGAATTTGGTTTGACCAAGACAGCGGTTAGAACCAGGCTCAGAATTGTTCCCAGAAGCGCAGGGAACAGGTTGATCGAGCCGAGCCTTAGTAATTGCCAATGGATAAGTTCGCCAAGCAAGTGACCTGAAAAGAATCCGATCCACGCAGAGGCTACATAGATTGCGAGACGTTTGAGACTGCCGCCGCGAAGGATATGGAAAAGGAAGGCACAAGCCGATGCGATGGTTATACCCAGGATAAAGCCATGAAGAGTCACGGAAGGATTATCCCTCCTCCTAAGCATTCTTCCCCATCGTAAAACACTGCGTACTGCCCGGGAGTTACGTCGGGGAGCGGTTTAAGAAGTTGGATTTCGGTACGAGCATGATCAAGGGCATGAAGGGTTGCACAGACTTCCTCTGCCTTATAGCGCACTCGCACAAGTATGGGCCTGCCGCTTTTAGGCGGAGAGCCAGAAATCCAATTTGCATGTCCAATAGTGAAGCTCGTACGGCCGAGTCTGTCCTTGGTCCCTACGACGAGAACATTATCCCGCATATTCTTGTTTATGACATAGAGTGGACGCGATTTCGATAACACGATGCCTTTGCGTTGCCCGATTGTGTAATTTGCCAATCCCGAATGCTCACCGAGAATTTCACCTTTCTCGTCGAGGATGGGGCCCGGTGGGGATAGTTGAATTCCCTGGCTGGAAAGGAATTCTCGATAATCCTGATCGCCCACGAAACATAGGTCCTGGCTCTCGGCCCGGTCAGCTATTGGGAGATTAAGTTTTGCAGCTTGTTCACGAACTTTATTTTTGTTGATATCGCCCAGGGGGAATATCGTGCGCGCGAGTTGATGTTGTTGCAGAACGCTGAGAACGTAGGTTTGATCCTTGTTTTTATCCTTAGCTCGGAATAAATGATAGCGATCTCCCCCATGGTGTATCTGTGCGTAGTGGCCCGTTGCGAGACGACTTGCGCCCATTGCGAGGACGCTTTCTAGAAGGAAACCCCAGCGGATTATCCGATTACACCGCATACAGGGATTCGGTGTCCTTCCTTGCGCATAGTCATCGATAAAGGGATCGACAACCTCCTTTTTAAACGTGTATTTGGCATCCAGCGTGTGGAAGGGTATGTCGAGTTGACTCGCCACTTGACCGGCAAGTGAGACATCTTCCGGTGAGCAACATCGGTTGATTGTCTCGGGTCCGGCAGACCAAAGACGGAGCATTACGCCGAAGACATCGAAGCCTTGCTCAACAAGAAGGGCGGCCGCAACCGAGCTATCGACACCCCCACTCATCGCTATGGCAACTGTCTTGTTTTGTGGTGTCATTGGACGATTCTATCACGATGGTTTTGGTAAGCAGATCAAGAAGCGATATCGAATAGATGGATACGGTTTATAATGGATGTTAAGAAATCAAAGGAGGCTTAATTCGATGCAGACAACTATTGAAACGATCCATGGGCGAGAAGTGCTTGATTCTCGAGGGAATCCAACGGTCGAAGTTGAGGTATCGCTTTTTGATGGTAGTTGGGGCCGCGTGATTGTCCCCTCGGGCGCATCGACAGGTGTTCATGAAGCGCTTGAAATGAGGGATGGGGATAAGTCACGTTTCGGCGGTAAGGGCGTATTAAAAGCAGTAGAGAATGTAAATTCTGAACTTGCAGAACTTTTCCTTGGGTGGGATGCAATCGAACAACGAGCGATTGATCTGGCCATGATTGAAGTCGACGGCACAGAGAACAAATCACGGTTAGGCGCCAATGCCATACTCGGTGTTAGTTTGGCGATAGCGAAAGCTGCAGCAAATTCTCTCCAGCTCCCTCTCTACCGGTATATCGGTGGCGTGAGCGCGCATCTCCTGCCGGTACCCATGCTAAATATATTAAACGGCGGAGCGCACACTGGATGGCAGTCGACGGACGCACAGGAGTTCATGATCATGCCGCTGGGGGCGGAATCATTCTCCGAAGGTCTGCGGTGGGGTGCGGAAATCTACCAGGAACTTAAAGCGGTGCTGAGAGAGAAAGGATACACCGCGCTTGTAGGTGATGAGGGAGGATTCGCTCCGGCATTAAATTCAAACGCTGAAGCAGTAGAACTCATATTAGTGGCCATTGAGAAAGCCGGTTATAAAACAGGGGAACAAGTATCGATTGCGCTCGATCCAGCAGCATCCGAGTTTTACGATGTTGATCGCGGGGTATACCAGCTTCGCAGTGAGGGGAAGGAGCTTAGTGGTGAGGAATTAGTCGAATTCTGGGAATCATGGGTCAGGCAATATCCAATTGTATCCATTGAAGACGGCCTTGCACAAGACGACTGGGATAGCTGGCAGTTAATGACCGAGAAGATGGGCGATAAAATCCAGATCGTTGGTGATGATTTGCTTGTAACGAATCCCGAGCGGGTAAGGAAAGGTGTTGAATTAAAGGCCTGTAATTCGCTGTTAGTAAAAGTTAACCAAATTGGCACACTGACAGAAACGCTCGAAGCTGTCCAGGTTTGCCGGGAAGCAGGCTGGCGAGCAGTGACATCACACCGCTCAGGAGAAACTGAAGACGCCACAATTGCTGACCTCTCCGTCGCCATTCACATGGGACAAATAAAGACGGGTGCTCCTGCTCGATCCGATCGCGTCGCGAAGTACAACCAACTTCTACGCATCGAGGACGAGCTTGGAGACAGTGCTCGGTATGCAGGGTGGTCCTGCTTAGGAGTTGCTGACGCAAAGTAGCGCATATCATAAGCAGATAATCAATTAAGAAGAAACTGGCGAGTTCTATTCGCCAGTTTCTTTTATATACAAGAGGTATAGGCTCGAGTGCTAGCCTGTATTTGTTGGTATATCTGCTGATTGAGTTTCGGAAGGAGACGCTGGAACTGGTGTTGTGCAGTGAGGACAAATCTGCCAAGGGAGCTGCAGAAGCTGGCCACACTGGCGGCATACCTTGCGGAGACGAGTGTGGCAATGAGCGCAGACCTGCCAATTATTTTCCGTATGACTTCCACATCCTGGACATAGCAAACGCTCCTCAACTTGCGAAAGGAGCGCTTCTTCTTCGAGCGTAAGCTGGTACTCCTCAGTGAGCGTCAGGGAAGGTCGGAGTATGAGGTAGATGATAAGCCCAGGCAAAGTCAATAGGGCAACCAGGATCACCGCGAGAATGTGGACAAGTTTATCGTGGGACCTGGTTCGGATATCCCTAAGGGTCCAAAAAATCAGGCTCAGCCATAAAGCAGCCAAGAAGGCACCGAAAAAGGCCGTGAGATATGTAAAGTATTTTCCTAATGAGGCGATTCCGAAAATGTCC
>JAUWFP010000071.1 GCA_030606845.1 Anaerolineales bacterium
GTCGACAACCCTGCGGCTTCGAGCGTTCGTGCCAACACGGGCACGTTAATCGCACAATCCGGTCAAGCCGGCGTGAGCAGGACACAGTTGACGCCCTCGTTTAGGAGAGCCTCAGCCACCTCAGGGCCATAGCGTTCCTCCCATTCTGTTGTGTCGGGAGGGAAGCCCTGATAGCCCATGAAAGAATAGTTGCTTGCAGCCAATCCGCCTATTCGTCCCTCTTCCACCAAGGTGAGAAAGCGATGGATTGGGAGCAAGATGTTGAAATCAGCTTCTGCATCGGCGGTGTTGAAGTGAAGATGACTCACGCCGACTGCGTCTTTCTCGATGTTGCTGGGGATGACACGGAAGCTGGGATCACCCCAGGTGGGTATCTGGCGCTCGCCCTCGATATCAAATGGGCGATCGGACTCGCGTGAGTACAGACCAGCGGATGTCACCAAACCGAACGTGCATTCACTTAGTGGGCGTCCGAGTGGTGTCCAGGGGATCGGCATTTCCGGTTCTCGCTTGGTCATGCGATAAAACATGGCGATTAAACGCGGCAGGAATTTGAAACTGTCTACGGTCATTCAAACCTCTTCATTCTGCACACGATTTTTAGCAGGGTTAAGTGAGACCTGTTGATCTAGATCAGGCGAAAGATTGTTCTGGTGTTGCCGTCCATGCTACTTTCCCAGCAACCGGCACGTTTCGGCGGGATTTTCTGTGAGGACGGCGTCGCATCGCAGGAAACGGTAATACCAGAGGCGCGAATCCGGCTTTCGATCAAGAGGACAAATGATCTGCTGGCGGAAATGGGCAAGGTATACATAAAAAGGGTTCAGGAAGAGCAGCGGCCAGAATGGTCCGATCATCTCAACACCCCAGATCGGCCAGAGTTTGGAGAGCGTGATCCAACCTATAGGCAAGTCCGGCGCGACCAGGCGGAGGGTATCTAATCGTGTCAAACTGAAGGAGAGCGCCACAGTGCGTGCTGTCAAGCCGAGTTGTTCTAACTCCTGAACGAGGCGCCGGCATGTGGCTGGCTCGAGGAAGCGGTCGGTTTTCAGCTCCAAAGCCAGCCCGATGTCTGCAGGGAGAATCTCAGCGAGGTCTCTCAGTGTGGGAATTGGCTCGGGAGGAAGCTCCGGGCGGGCTACTGCGGCGTTAAACTTCTTCAGTTCGCTCGCGCTTATTTCCGCTACAGCTCCGCTGCCGTCCGTCGTCCTATCGACGGTACCATCGTGAATGCACATGAAAACATCATCTGCCGATAGATGCAGGTCGGTTTCGATGAGATCGGCGCCGTCTTGCAGCGCCTGCCGAAAGGCGGACATCGTATTCTCAGGGAAGGCAACCTGGTTTCCGCGATGGGCCATGACGTACGGTTTCTCCCTGCCGGGGAGATGCAGGTTGCTTCGAGATTTCCTGGACTTTTTATATAGATTCAAAGCACATCATCCATTTTAATGCCGCGGGCAGCGGCGCGGTCCATGCGCCACTCGGTGATTGTCTCGGGAACCGGCAGTACTTCTTCAGAAGGTCTGCGCTCGAGGGTCATCGCTTCATCAGGGCAGTGAAGCGCGCACAAGCCGCAGCCCACACAGCGATTCCGGTCGACGACGGCGATCTCCGTATAGGTGATCGCGTCGAACTGGCAGTAATCCGAACAAGTTTCGCATTTCGCACATAGGTCCTCATCAACCGTGGCGACAAAAGGCGAGCGGGCAACAACATTCGCCACCCCCATCTCGGCCATACCGCGCAGGATCCCGCAGGAGCACGTACAGCAATTACAGATATACGAATGCCCGTCCTGTTTATTACCGATTGTATGTACAAGACCGGCATCGGATGCCGTACGCATGACAGCATACGCTCCTTCGCGATCCAAAGCGCGAATGACGGGGTTCCCGTCGAAGGCTCCAGGGCGCTCGTTGAACACCATGCATACCTCCACAGGGTGGTCGCAGGCCTCGCCGATGAGTGCCTTCTGCTTCCGGCATATGCAATCAAGGACTCCCCAGGAATTGGCTTGATCGATGAGCGAGGTCACACTCTCGAAGGGGAGAACCTCCATATCGACTCCCACAGTCTCATCCACTGGGATCACGCGGTGGAAATGGGGTGTAATCTCCACTAAGGTGCCAAATGCCTGCTGGTAGTAGTCCTCGAAGAGTTCGGCTAACTTCTTGTCGATGCGCCCAGCCTGGTTTTCATATATACCAACGACGAAGGGCTCTAAGCCAAAGCCGATGCCGCCCTTAACTTTTCCGGCGGCAATGAGCCCTTTGCGGGACATCTTCTTCAATAGATCGCGAGTAGGCTTATGGTCCACTTCGAGGCGCGAGGCGATTTCGTTCGAAGTTTCTCTTGTCAAACGGAGTTGAGCACCAAGCTGAGCCTCCTCTGGTGTGAAGAGAAGCTGGAGCAGGCGTAATTCTGAGCCATCCTCCGTCGGCGGGAAACCATCAGGGAGCGCGTTCAACCGTTCTGCAAGCGATTGATAAGGGCTTGATTCCATCTCTTCCTCCACTGGGTACGAAACGTCGTAAAGAGCACCATTTATTAGTGTGTGATGCCGCGGGGTTCAGTTATCATTCTGCGCATGCTCGGATAATTCTGTTAGCGTAACAATGCGAAAGTCGCGGGCTATAAGCGCAGGTAAAACCGTATCTAAAGTATCCACCGTACGATGACCGCGGCTGCCAATGTCATGCAAAACAATGATGGCTCCAGGTTGGGCCCGCCACAGGATGTAGTTGGATGCAAACCAGGATGAGGGAATCTGTGAGTCAAAAGGGTGGATTGAACCTAGGGCGAGCCGATAACCATGCTGAAAAAGGACATCGCGCATGGATTGGTTATACCAACCCGATCCTGGCCGAAACCAGTGGATCTCGCTAAACTGGGAAAGAATATCCCGGGCGTGGAGTAATCGACCCTCAAACTCGCCCACAGAAAGGCGGATGCTCGGTTGATCGTCGGTCAGATGGTTGCCGATCTCATGGCCTTCATCCACGATACGCTGGACGAGGGCTTCGTTGCCTGGAATGTGATCGGATAGCAAGAAAAAAGTCGCTCGCGCTCCATGTTCCATTAGAAGATCAAGAATTCGAGGTGTGGTCAATGGATCGGGCCCGTCGTCGATCGTCAGGGCGAGGATGGGCTCTTGCGTCTGAACGGAGTATAAGACATCGGGGGAGTGAGCGGAGAGTCGGTTGAGAAGCCAGGAAGGTTTAAACATCAGCACACTACCGATTATAAGAATAGAGACGATGCCCAATCTCTTCAAAAGCAACGGAATCTCCTTATTGTACGACCAGTTTGACCAAGGTCAAAGATTAGGGATTCGGTATCTTGCGGGTGCTCCGAGACCAGGATCAGAACGGAAAGGCGGCTAACCCGCAAATTGTAGGTGGTGTCACCGAGATCTTCAGGTGTCAGTAGGAAAAGTGGTGAGATGCTACGTCGTGTCCTTGACAAGCATTCTTCGCAGAACTTTCCCCACGAAGGACTTGGGCAGCTCCTCACGAAACTCGATTTCCCAGGGAACCGCATAGGGTTCTAACCGTCTGTGGCAAAGTTCGATGAGCTCTTCCTTCGAGAGCTCGCTGCCGGGGCGGGGGACGACGAAGGCTTTCACCCGCTGCCCACCATCCTCTGCCTGGACGCCAACAACGGCGACCTCCAAAACTTTGCTGTTCTCGTAAAGCACCTCTTCTACATCGCGCGGGTAGATGCTATAGTCACCGGCCATGATCGTGTCGCGCTTTCGGCTGATGATCGTAAAGAAACCATCCGTGTCCATCGCCGCGACATCACCCGTATGCAACCATCCATCTTCGATAGTGGTTCCTGGATCAACGCCGCCTTTCTTCTCGTCCCAGTAACCTTTCATAACCTGGGGGCCGCGCACGAGAAGTTCACCAATCTTTCCGGGAGGCAGGTCCTCTCCCGAAACGAGATCGATGATCTTTGCATCTGTGTTTGGGATGGGGATGCCCATCGCGCCCGGTTTCTGAGGTCCGTCGAAAGGACTTGCGTGGGTCACAGGAGAGGCCTCAGTAAGACCGTACCCCTCAACCAATCGACCTTTTGTGAGCTTCTCGAATTTCTCCTGGACCTCAATTGGCAGTGGCGCTGCCCCGCTGATGCAGGCTTTGACCGAGGAGACGCCGTAAGAGCGCGCGTTGCGCGCTGTGTTAATAGCCATATAGATCGAAGGCACACCTGGGAATATGGTCGGTTGATACTCTTTAATGTGGTCGAGAACCTGTTCCAATTCAAACACAGGGAGCAGGACGATCGTCGCACCCAGGGCAATGGGAATATTCATAGCGCTGGTCATCCCGTAACTGTGCGTCAATGGAAGCACAGCTAAAAAGGTCTCACGGCCGGTCTCTAGATCGGGAATCCAGTGGCGCGTTTGGAGTGCATTGGCGACGAGATTTTCGTGTGTCAAACAGACGCCTTTAGGCTCGTCGGTTGTGCCGCTCGTAAAGAGGATCGCAGCTAGATCATCTGGTGAGACCTGCACATCAGGAGGTTCCCGAACGGCATCCATCATCATTTGATCCATGTCCAAACCGCTGCTTGAATCATCAGGGTCCTGGGACGGAACTTCAATTCCCCAACGGGCGAAAAGCTGCCGGTAAGTCCGGCGGGAGAGTGCGTCCTTTATTGCCGTCACAATCACGTGAATGCGTAGTGCGTCCTGGACTGCGGTTACCAACTCGGTGAACTCGCGCAGGGTGACCAGCACTTTAGCTTCTGTCTGCATGAGCTGCTTCACAATGCCCACCCCGCGAGCATCTGGGTTTGGCAGAACGACCACCCCGCCGATTTTCATAGTCGCGAAATAGGCGATGATCAACTGGGGCATGTTGGGCAGGACGATCATTACGCGATCGCCCGGACGCACGCCCATGCCATGAAGTGAATGAGCGAATTGGTTCACCCGCCGCTCTAATTGAAGATAGGTGAGTTTTGAGCCGTAGAAGACGGTCGCTGTCCGTGAAGGAAACCAACTGGCGGCAACTTCGAGGAATTTATACAATGGCTGGTGTGGGATAGGGATGGTATGGGGAGTGTGTGAGCCGTAGCTGGGCAGCCAGGGACGATCGGGATGAGTGGGTGATCGGTCGAATCCCCCCCGCCAAGAGGCGCGTTTGGCATTGTCTTCAGAGGCAATGAACCGCTCGATGTCACGATTAACCGCTTCGTGGCGTTCGAGCTGGACTTTGTGTTTCGATGCTCCGATGTCGATGACCTCCGCATTGGGGATCCCCTCGGCGACACGCTCGTAAACGTGACTGGGAAAATATCGGTCGCGCTCACCGGTGATAAGGAGCGTGGGCGTTTGGATAGATTTCATAGAATCCCAGCCCTGCCATTTTTGCATGTTGTTGAGCATCATCCGTTTCATCACATGGATCTCTGCATTCCACCGAGGTCGGAAGCGCCAAAACGGTCGGAAAGCGGCTGTTGGAACGCGTGAGAGCAATGAAGCGCCTTTCGGCAGAGGGTACTCCCCGGGGGTGGCCAGGAGGATGAGCTTTTCGAGGCGTTCAGGGTGGCGGGCGGCATACTCGATGCAAATGGCTCCACCGAAGGAATGGCCGATCAAGACGAACTTCTCGGGAAATGAGAGCACCTCCGTAATTTGCTCCAGATCGGAGACAAGCTCATCCATTGAATATTGGGTCATGGGTGCGTCACTCTGCCCATGCCCGCGCAGATCCGGCGCCACAACCCTCGTGTAGCGCATGAAGTTGTTAATCTGATATTCCCAGGTCTCGGCGACTCCGGCGTAGCCGTGGACGAACAGCAGAGTCTGTTCTGCCCCTTCAGGACGGATGTCAATGACGCTAAGATTGGAATCCGCCAGACCGGCTATTGGAACATCGACCCGGTAAAGGTTAAGGTCAAGTTGGACAGCCATACGTTTGAGGCCACGAATCTTTCGCTTCATTTGACCCTCCATACCGATCGTACAAACAGGATGTGGAATTGGATAATATGGATAGTGGAACTTGTATTGTACACAAATCGCCGGCTGTGACGAGATGATAAGAGCTAGTACCTCTACTTTAGAAAATCATCAGCTGCGTCTTGCGAATCTCAGAAGAGATCATGGGGTATCTTGTATCTACCGCAGCATCGGGCGGCGATGATAGCTCTCAGCTATTTATATTAACCCGGATAGGCAGTGATAAGCCTCGCTGGTAAGCATGTGAATTCCCCTCGAATCCTTAAACGCTGTTCTGTAGGATCACCGCCCCGGTGTCATCCAGAGGATTACAGATTATTGGAGAGCTACTGGCAATAAGGCTGCAAATAACGTGAAGTCATCTCATTGCCCATGTATATAAACCGTACCCGATACCGAATCGGGTCGAACCAGTAGTTACTCCAGGAGAGGAATGGACAACTGTGAACGAGCATGGATGCGAGTTGTCCAGTACTATTGGAGCAGAGCCCTTCCGGCATAACTCTTGCAGCATGAAAGATGCCTCGCTGCCTGGTAAGCCGACAAGGGATGCACAATTCCGCGTCGGCTTATCAGTTTCTAAGTAAAAGCCGTGGGAATATGCGCTAGTGGGAAATTAGCGTTGAGGGATTGTGATTTCTCGTCGATTAACAACCTGGAGGGAAAAACCATGGCTGAGACTAATCCAGATTACAAAATGATCGTTCTTACACGTCGGCTAAAGACCCCCGGTGTTTTAGAGACGATGAGCGAACAAGTCCCTGAGGTTAAGGAAGCATTTGCCGAGATCCACACCAAACTCATACAGCGTATTGAAAAACTCGGCGAGGGTGATTGGCAGATTGTCTCGCATTCTCACAACGTCTACAATGGGATTCTTGTCGTTTCTTACCTGATTTCGAATTGAAACAGGCGATGCTCACAAATGTTTTGCTGTTTGATATTAATCCTCAGTTAATTCATCAAGCAGGTCCACCATTTTTTCCATCTTTGCAAAGGTCTCTTTGACGGGCTGAGGTTCGCGCAGATTAACGCCAGCCAGGGAGAGCGCATCCAGTGGATAGCGCGAACTACCGGCGCGTAAGAAATTCAGGTAATCCTCCACTGCTCCATCCTCGCCGCTCAACACTCGTGCCGCAAGCGCGTGCGCGCCAGATATCCCCGTAGCGTATTGATAAACGTAATAATCTGAATATAAATGGCCAAAGGTCGCCCAGGTGATCCCTACGCGCTCTCGATCGACATGGACCTCCTCACCGTATCCTTCTTGAAATAGGTCGGCCATACGCTCGATGAGGATGTCGGCAGTTAGTCCCTCTCCGTTTTCGACTCGTTCGTGCATCTCTAACTCAAAGCGGGCAAGCGTTGGCATAATAAAGAAGTAGCGGAAGAAGTTAGCCATCGCTTCTTCAATAACGGCGATCTTGAATGAAGGATCACAACCGTTCTCCAGCAAGTGATCGCGCACCATCGCCTGGTTGAAATTCGAAGCCACTTCAGCGACAAAGAGTGAATAATCGCTGTATACCAAAGGCTGGGTGTGCCGTGTGTGGTAGGAATGCATGGAATGCCCGAGTTCATGAGCCAATGTGCTCAGGCTCAGAAGGGTATTGTTGAAACTCATCACAATGAAGGGATGGGTGCCAGCCGTTCCCGAGGAAAAGGCGCCCTGGCGTTTTCCCTGGTTGGGGTAGATGTCCACCCAGCGCTCTTCGCGACAGCCTCTCCGCATCGCTTCGACGTATTGCTCACCCAGCGGGGACATGCCTTCACAGATCCATTTCACCGCTTGTTCGTAGCTGACCTCGGGTTTATCCGGCGATAAGGGCGCCCACATATCATAAGGATGGAGCGTGTCGACGCCCAGGATCTTTCGTCGAATCGCGAAGTAGCGATGCCAAACTGGCAGATGCTCTTGGAAAGTTCCGATAAGATTGTGGAACACATCAACAGGGATGTTGTGCTCGAAGAGTGAAGCCTCGAGCGTTGAAGCATGGCCGCGGGCACGTATTAGAAACAGATTCTGTTTGATGGATGTTTCCAGGTTAGTCGTCAGCGTGTTTTTAAAGGCTAGATGTTTATCCAGGTAGTTTTCCCAGGACGTTCGTCGGAGTTCACGGTCAGGAGCGGTTAGGATCTTCGGGAAACTTCCCTGGGAGATTTCTACTACCTCCCCGTGAGCGTCCACACCGGGTTTGAAAACAAAATCCGCATTTCTTAAAAACCCAGACGCTGCCGAAACGCCACTAAAGGGATCTCTCAGCATCCCCAACAATTCCTCGACTTCCTCGGAGCGGATTGTCTTGGCTTTACGCAGCAGGTTGTTGAAATAATGCTCGTATTTTGCCAGATCGGGCTCTGCTTGAATCCACGATCGAAGTGTTCCCTCCCCGAGTTTGAGGATGGCGGGCTCGAGAAATGCAAGCCCGGCGCTCACCTGACCGAACAAGCTGCGCGCCTGGCTGAGCCTGCCGGTAGCATCACTGTCCGTCATATCCACGCTTTGTGCCATTCCGGCGTATAGGTAGACCTTCTCGGCGCGGTTTGCTAGTGTAAAAGCGGCATCCAACGTCCCGGCAAGGTCGGCGGCGCTTGTGTTGAATTTTGCAGTTTCCTTTTTGAATGTACCCAATACAACGACGATAGCCTCGTACTCCTTTGTCCATGCTTTTGTATTCGGGAATACACTGGTGTTGTTCCAGCGATGTTTCATGGGGGTTTCATCACGCGGCGGGACCTGGAAGCTTTCCATTAATAATATCCTTTTAGTGAGTTTCGTGACTCGGATTTAGATCTCGATAAGAATAACGGATTGCCAGCTTGAGGTCAATCATTAACGTTTTAGCGTGTTTCAGAGAAGGACACCCAGTTTATGGGTGAGGGGATGATCAGTCGATGACCCGATCGACTTCTATCCAAAGCTTGCTCCCGTCTGTCTCACATCTATCTGAACTTATTCAGTACCCTTGATTTTATTAATTATCCAAGTGTAATACAAACATTCTGACAAGATATGCCTTGTAAAGAAATGATGAATAGACAAGAAATAGCTTGTAAAATAGTAACTATTGACAAGATATTTCTTGTAAATTACACTAGTTTTGAATTTGAATTCAAAATATTCT
>JAUWFP010000076.1 GCA_030606845.1 Anaerolineales bacterium
TCCCCGCTAATGCGCTTAAGAATGAGAGCCAGCGTCCTTTCCAGGACCGGAAATATATGCCCACGCTCTCCATATCCGCATCCATATAGGGAAGAGCCGTCAGGGCCAGGATCGCTAATCCGGGGATGATGATGGCGCCGACGAAAGGATGAAAATGAAGCAGTAATTCTTGGATACCCAGGAAATACCAGGGTGCTTTCGCGGGATTGGGGCTTACGTCCGGATTCGCAAGCGGTTCGAGCGGCGCGTTGACGAACATTGCCCACAACGTAATTGCGGCGATAGACACAGCAGCCCAGGTTAATTCTGGGCGCACAAGATCGGGAATGGTCGTCGTTTTCGACGTGTCGGGTTCGGTTTCCCGAAGCCGCCTGGGGATGGTCAGTCCACCGTCTTTCCGAACTCGCCAGAAGTGCAGGCCCATCAAAGCAGCCATAGCGAAAGGGATCGCCGAGATATGTAAAGCATAAAAGTTTAATAACGTGTTTGGGCCAACCTCAGGCCCCCCGAGGAGGAGTTGCGCTACCCAGTCTCCAATCAAGGGGATATAACTCAAGATCGACGTACCTACGGTTATTCCCCAGTATGCGAGTTGGTCCCAGGGTAAAAGATAACCCGTAAAGTTTGCCACGACCGTTAATAACAACAAGGCGATGCCGACGATCCAGTTGAACTCACGAGGTGGACGGAACGCCCCGGTGAAGAAGACTCGAAGCAGATGCAGAGCGACAACCACAATCATCAAGTTGCCCGACCAATGATGCAGATTGCGGATGAGCTGTCCAAACCAGACATTCGTTTGCAGAGCGAGAATGCTGGTATACGCCTGTTCAGGTGAGGGAGTGTACGCGAATTCGAGCATCGCTCCCGTCACGGACAGAAGTAGGAACAATAGCGCAGACAACCCTCCCAGTCCCCAGGTGTATGTGAAGCGAAGCGTAGCTTTTGGAATCTGGGCTGGATGCAGATGCAGGATGAGGTTATTCATCACCAGACGGAGCCGACTACGCCTATCGCCAGTAAAAGGCTCACGAATGATGCTGCGCTTGACCCGCTGGGGTAAGGGCGGTCTGGTTGATGGTTCGCTCATGACAATCCTGACGTAGAGAACTCGCTGTAAGATGAGGAAGACTATACCAATAAACTCTTAATCTGTCGTGTTTTTTCTATGAAGATAGTGTGAAGAGAAGGTGTTGGATGTTGAGTGGTTTCGGCAATACGCTGGGAAATGCAACCGGCCCGAACTGTACAAGTCGGACCGGTTAGTTTCATGGTTTTTTCAGAAGGCAGTGGAAATCAGGGTTTCCAAACCTCCCAGACTTTCCCGACCATGCTTGGACTTGGCTTTAGGGTCGGTTCACCTGGCGTCCAGCCCGATGGCGTTGCTTCTTTCCAGCCAGATTCACGGACAAGTTGGAAGGCCTGCACCTGTCGCAGAAGCTCATCCGTGTTACGGCCTACTGGAGGCGTGAGTACTTCCGTCGCCTGGATCACGCCGTCGGGGTCCATGATGAAACGGCCTCGCAGCTCTGTGCCTGAGTCCTCATCATACACACCATACAATGTGCCAATTTGGCCGCCTTGATCGGAAAGCATCGGGAAGGGGATGCCCCCTTCAACCATCTTCTCGAGCTCGGTTTCGTCCCAAATTTTATGACTGAATTTGCTATCTGTGCTCACCGAAAGGACATCAACGCCGAGCTTCTTGAGCTCAGGATACATGACGGCAACTGCCGCCAGCTCGGTCGGTCAAACAAAGGTGAAATCACCCGGGTAGAAACAGAGGACAAGCCATTTACCCCGATAATCAGAGAGCTTGACTTCTTTGAATCCCTTACCGCGGATATATGCTGCGCTCTTGAAATCTGGTGCTTCCTTTCCCACACGTGCTTCAGGCATTTTCAAATCCTCCTACCTTAGATTGGCATGCGTTTTCGTTAGGATTGTTTCAATGTTCTTATGATTGTACCAAAGAACACATGACGGTTTAAACTCGTCCGAGCAATAACCGTACATCTAAAGGGACATTCTACTGGAGACATTGATTCTTTTGCTTTGCCGAAATACGTTAGAATAAGTTTTCAACCTCAAACCTCGGTTCTCCAAAAGGGAGTCATTCGATGGGATCAGACGACATGAATTATCCAGATTCTTTCCCCGAACTTCAAAACCCACCACGCATTTTGCTGGGTCCCGGACCGAGCATGGTTCATCCCCGGGTGCTGCGAGCGATGGCCAGTCCGCTTGTTGGTCATCTCGATCCCTATTTCCTGGAGATTATGGAACGCACCCAGGACTTGCTGCGCATGGTATTTGAGACGCAGAATCGATTAGCCATTCCCATCTCCGGGACGGGCAGTGCATCGATGGAGGCCTCGCTTGCCAATCTGATCGAACCCGGCGATGAGATCCTCATCTGCATTAACGGCTATTTCGGATTGCGTCTTGTGGATATGGCTCAGCGCTACGGCGCCGAGATCCGTACGATCGATCGGCCCTGGGGTGAGGTTTTCACAGCAGAAGAAGTACAAGAAGCACTTGCCAAGAAGACCGCCAAAATTGTAGCGATCGTGCACGCCGAAACATCAACTGGCGCTCTGCAGCCACTTGAAGATATCTCCCGTGTCGTACATGAGAATGGCGGTCTTCTGCTGGTCGATGCAGTGACGTCCTTGGGAGGTATTCCCGTTCAGGTGGATGAGATCGGGATCGACGTCTGCTACAGCGGAAGCCAGAAATGCTTAAGCTGCCCTCCTGGTCTGGGACCGATTACGCTCTCACCTCGTGCCGAGCAGGTTCTTTCAGCACGCAAGAACCAGGTTGCGAATTGGTACCTCGATTTGACAATGATCCAGAAGTATTGGGGGAGCGAAAGAACCTATCACCATACGGCTCCAATCAGCGCTAACTTCGCCCTTTATGAGGGGCTGCGCATCATTGCAGAGGAGGGGCTAGAAGTGAGGTGGGAGCGCCATCGCCGGAATGCGGAGGTTTTATGGCAGGGGTTGGAAAACCTCGGAATGGAACTCCATGTCCCCCTCGCCAATCGCCTCCCATCTCTAACGACTGTACGCATCCCCGAGGGTGTCGACGGTGCCCAGATACAAAGCCGGCTGATGAAGGATTACAACATCGAAATTGCGGGTGGGTTAGGAGAACTTAAAGGAAAGGTCTGGCGCATCGGGTTGATGGGCTATTCCTCACGGTTGGAGAATGTGACCCTGCTGCTGGCTGCGCTAGAGGAGTGTTTGCGCTCGTAGTCGTCGCTTGTCTGATGAAACATCTGTAGATACGATAGATTCATACTACAATCCAATCAAGGTTTGAAAACTAAGGGAATGGAGAAGTGACCATGACAGAAGAGAAGAAATCAAAGAACGAAATTGGGAATGAGTTCGAGAAGCTCGGCGAGAACATCCGGCAGGCAGTCCAGGGTGTTTGGGAGAGTGAAGAGAGGAAACGAATTGGCCAAGAGATCCATGATGGACTGGTCGAAATTGGTGCAGCCTTTACCCGCTTCGGAGATGAGGTTGTTGAAAGCCCGGGGGTGCAGCGAGTGCGTGAAGAGGTGGACGATTTCAGCGAGAGAATCCAAAGCGGTGATGTTGCCAAAAAGATTAACGACGATTTGGTGAGCCTCCTGCAGACTATCAACCAGAAACTTGAGACCCATGGAAAGGGACAGACGGAAGAACCTGCTGCATCCGAAAGTGAAGATGAGGAAGGAGCTTAGCAGGATAGGTTCCTGTTCGATGTCATTCTTGAGGAGCGGAGCGACGAAGAATCTCGTTCTTGGGATCCAGAACCCTTCTTGAAGTTGTCATTGCGAGGAGCCCGTCAGGGCGACGTGGCAATCTGTGCGCGAGTTACGAGGAGATTGCTTCGCTTCGCTCACAATGACATGCTTGAGTATCTATATGGGAACAAAATATCTCTCCAGTCAAGGAGGCTGAGATGGCAAAAACGATCGGATACATCGGTTTGGGCCTCATGGGAAAGCCGATCGCCAGAAATTTGATGAAGGCTGGTTACAAGCTTATCGTGCATAATCGCAGCCAGGCTGCAGTCGAGGATCTATGTCAAGAGGGTGCCGAGCGCGCTGATTCACCTCGTGCAATCGCCGAGACGTGTGACGTCGTCTTCACAAACCTGCCGGACACGCCGGACGTCGAGGAAGTCGTCTTCGGGGAGAATGGGATCCTCGAGGGCTGCCATAAGGGGATGATCTATATCGATAACAGCACGATCAAACCTGAGACGGCGCGCAAGATCGCGGCGGCGCTGGCAGAGCGGGGAGCGCACGCGCTGGATGCGCCTGTTTCAGGCGGTGATGTCGGTGCAGTGGCAGGGACACTGGCGATCATGGTCGGCGGATCCAAAAAGGCATTCGAGGGCGCCAGGCCTATCTTCGAGGCGATGGGAAAGACGATCACTTATGTAGGTGAGAGCGGCGCCGGACAGGTCGCGAAGGCATGCAACCAAATCATGGTTGCAGCCCAAATGGTTGCAATGGGAGAGCTTCTCCTGCTAGCAGAGAAGACCGGCGTTAATCCGGAGCGTGTGATCGAGGCAATCAAGGGGGGAGCGGCGCAGTGCTGGACTCTGGACAACAAGCCGTCGCGTCTATTTGATGGCAATCGCTCCCCGGGTTTTAAAGCCTACATGCAGCATAAAGACCTGGGGATCGTGTTGGATACGGCGCGAGCGTATGGAATGCCTCTCCCAGCGACAGCAGTGAATCAACAGCTCTATGAGGCGATGCTCCAGTTAGGGATGCGCGATCTCGATAATTCGGCCGTGATTGGTGCTCTGGAGGCAATATCTGGAATTCAGCTCACGAGCCACTAAGCTAGGCAGGAGTGTCAAGGCCCCGAACCAGAGGGCATTAAGAGATAAATTGAAGCGTTCAATCTATTGTGAATACGAACAGCCGCTCTGGACCATGAACGCCGAGGGTGAGGATCATCTCGACGTCGGCGGTCCTTGATGGTCCGGTTATCAATGTGAGCTGGGATGAGGAAGCGATCGCTTCTCTGCCTCCGGCGCGGATCCAATGATCAAACGTAGGATAAATATCCTTTGCGCGAAGAATAACTAGATGCGTCCGTGGCAGCAGAGAAGTGAGGTTGGATTGACCCTCTCCCGAGGGCAAGATGACCGTGCCGGTATCCGCAAGCCCAGCCAGGCAGGTCGTGAGACCTGCGGCTGCTTGATCCAACCCCACTAACGTCTCGTATCGAGTGATGCCATCTTCGGAGCGTGGAATCTCTGCTTCCAAAATCTGTATTCCCGTTTCTCGGAGGTGATTGGTGATTGAGTTAAATTCCCGGCTTTGCTCACCCCAACCGAGAATCTGATTGGCCTCGATCGAGGCGAGGAAATCTGCGACCTTATGCGGCAGTTCCTTGGAAGAACAGTGCACGAATTCCCCATCGACTCTCTCAAGCTCCTCTTGAAAACGAACGATGAGATCGCCTTGGAGCGGCTCATCCTCTTGCGTCTGTATTTCCTGGTGTTTCTTGTCGACTTTGTAAGAGCCCTTCCCAGTCGACTTCAGCCGGTGGAAGCGTGCATGGAAGGGCTCTGCTGCAAGGGGCGGAAAGTCCCTGGACTTCGTCCAACCTGAGAGTGGGGGCGGTAAACGATACAGCCAGCCGCCGCGGTTCGGTAGGAAGCGCAGAAAAAAGGCGGCGAACGATTGAACCCGGCGATATCTTCCCGGGGAAGCCATCATCCAGGTAAAAAGTGGCATTCCCGCGCGCAACCAGGCGGGCTGGGGGGCAGACTTTACATATTCTCCTCGAGTGCGAAGAAGCATCTTTGTGAAGTCGATCCCCGCTGGGCACACCTCGGTGCAAGCGCCGCAGAGCGTGGATGCTTTAGATAGGTGTCCATATTCCTTAATGCCGAACAAGCCAGGGGATACTAACGATCCGATCGGTCCTGGATACGCGCTGCCATAGGTATGACCGCCGATTTCGCGGAATACGGGACAAGCGTTTAAGCACGCGCCGCAGCGAAGACAGAGCAATGCATCTTGAAGCTGCGAACGGTGCATCGCCAGGCGTCCGTTGTCGACAAGGATGAGATGCCGTTCCTCGGCGCCATCCGCTTCGCTACCGGCGCGCGGGCGTTGGATCAAAGACACATAACTCGTCAAATTTTGACCCGTCGCCGAGCGAGGCAGCACCTGCAGCAGGACGGCCAGGTTCTCCAGCGAGGGGACGAGCCGCTCGACGCCCATGAGTGCGATGTGGACGGGAGGTATGGTGGTCACCATTCGCCCATTGGCCTCATTGGTAACGATGCAAACTGTCCCGGTCTCGGCGACCCCGAAATTTACCCCGGTAATTCCAACATCTGCTGTCAGAAAATCCTTACGCATGACCCGGCGCGCGGTTTCTGTCATCTCGGCGACGTCGGTCGAATGAGGGACATTAAGCTCGCTCGTGAAGGTTTTGGCAACGTCTTCCCGCAGCAGGTGAATTGCGGGAGTGATGATGTGGCCAGGGGCTTCGCCGCGCAATTGGACGATGAATTCACCCAGGTCTGTTTCCACGACACGCATGCCCGCAGCTTCAAGCTTTTGATTGAGTTCGATCTCCTCGCTTACCATCGACTTGGATTTAACGATCAGGCGGGCATTATGCTCTTTGGCGATCTCCGCCGCGGCTAAAGCTGCAGCGTGTGCGCTGAGGGGACCGTGGACCTGGATGCCATTGTCTTGTGCGTGTTTGATGAATTGTGCCAGATAACTTTCTAGATTGTCGATCGTCTGACGACGGATATGAGCGGCTTCATTGAGGGTATGTTCCGGGTTTTGCAATGTTGAAAAAGCGCGCACACGTCCGCTCTCCCGTCGCTCGGCATTCTGATCCAGCGCTTTCTGGAGGGTGGGGTTCGCTAGCGCTTCATGCGCTCTTTTGAGGAATTGCCGCCTCATCGGAGACCGGGCTCTTTCATAGTGAGGATTTGGGCAATATGGGAGCAGCGGATCGACGATCCGCGTCGGCGAAGGCCGCCTTCGATCTGCATCAGGCAGCTTACATCCGCGCCGGCAACGGCATCGGCGCCCGAGCTCTCGATGGCATCGAGTTTGCGGTTCATCATCTCGCTTGATATCTCATCGTGGTCGATGGCGAACACGCCGCCGAAGCCGCAGCAATCCGGGGATAGTGAAGTCACTTCGGCTCCCTCGACATGCTTAAGTAGGTCGAGGGGTTGAGAATGCACACCTAGGCCGCGCAGGAGGTGACACGATGGATGATAGGCGATACGCCCGTCAAATGATGCTTGAAATTCCGTGTGACTCAATACGTCGACAAGGAACTCGCTGAGTTCGTAGGTGCGAGAGGCGAGCTCCTGAGCGCGCAGCTGCCAGGGGGGATCTTCACGAAACAATTCCAAGAATTCTTTACGGATCATTACAGCACAAGAACCCGAGGGGATCACAACTGGATCATCTGACCGGGCCAGAATCTCGATTGTGCGCTTAGCTAATTTTTTTGCATGATCGCGGTATCCGGCATTGTAGGTTGGCTGGCCGCAGCAGGTCTGGTCGGTTGGAAAATGGATCTCCACACCGGCGAGTGACAAAACTTCGAAGACCGCTTCACCAATTTGCGGGAAAAGGCTGTCAATCATGCATGTGATGAAGAGTTGGACGCGCATGGATACCCTCTACATGAACTCATCGCCAACCACGTTGGCGATTAAACGACAGGGTAATGTTTTGTCAAGCCGGAAAGGAGATCCGTATCGCAATCGGTTTTAGAGAAAGCCACCCGGGATATCCCCTCTGCAGCGTTTCTCCGTCTGCGGTGAATGAAAAAAGGGTTATCATTGGCAGATCTTATACAGGAAAAGGTGAAGATACGATATGGTTCAATTAGATGGGATTAAGGCTGTTGTCTTTGATTTTGATGGCCTGATGATCGAGAGCGAGTCGATCGCCTATCTCGTTTGGTGTGAAGTGCTCGGTCAATATAATAAGAATTTCACGGAAGAGATCTATCACAATGTGATCGGGCGGGGACCGTTAGAGTCGGTCGAGTATCTGATCGAGGTCCTGGATCTTCCATTTGCGCCACAGGAGTTATTAGAAACCTACTGGTTGAAAAGGACGGAGAGGGTTTGCCGCGATGTCTCTCCAGCGCCGGGCCTCATCGATCTGATGCAATTCCTTACGGATCGAGGCTTGGTTTTGGGTGTGGCCTCCAACAGCCCTTCGAGATATGTCATCGAGGTGCTCGAGGCAATGGGTCTAGAGGAGTCTTTCGGTTGCGTTCGCTGCCGGGAGGATGTTGTCCAGGGGAAACCGGCCGCGGATGTCTACCTCGCTGCGGCCGCGTGCCTTGAAGTGGAACACGATCACTGCCTGGCGTTGGAAGATTCACCTATCGGTCTACAAGCTGCGTTGAACGCGGGCATGCGCTGCCTCGTCGTCCCAAATGAGGATCTCGAGGGAGAGGATTTCTC
>JAUWFP010000217.1 GCA_030606845.1 Anaerolineales bacterium
CCAGCTGCTCGTAGACGGTGTCGTTGTATATCAAAGCGAAGCACCTCCTTACGAGCGTCTGGTCTGGGACCTTCGACCCTTGCTTCAATCCGAGGAACACACAATACAGGTTTTCGTCGTAGATTCCTTCGGGCAGGAGAGTGCATCAGATATCCACAGAGTCCAAGTGGAAGTTGAGTTGCCCCCGCGCGGCCTCGTGGCGATTCAGCCTGCATTGGGCTCACTTCTTCTGGCCCTTGGAGTCCTGCTCATGGGCACCATCATTGCGGCCGTTCTACTTACGTACGGCCGACGGCCATTAAAGACAGCTGAAATCGAGACCCCAGGGGCTTCGATAACCGCACAGCGGAGAGCTTCATTGCGGCGCGATCTCCCTGACGAACCCGCGGAGGCTTTCCTCCACCCCATGGGACCCTACACCACAACCGGCGAGAGTATCCCCTTGATTGGAACAGACATTTTCATCGGAAGTGATCCCTCGCTCACTGCAGTGCCGTTGGATGATTCCTCCGTCGACAGGATGCACGCCCGCCTCATCCGTCAAGTTGATGGCAGCTATTTACTCAAAGATCAAGGTTCCGTCGCTGGCACCTGGGTGAACTACGAAGAAATACCGAATGAAGGGCTGCTATTAAAGGACGGTGATCGTATACACTTTGGGCGTGCTTTTTTCCAATTCATACGGCCAAATGCCCCCCATCGTCGTATAATCCACGTTTGTAAACTTGAATCCAAGGGTGAAGCCCCATTGGAACCAGAGGAAAATAACACTCGTGATCGCTGACCCACAATCTCACATAGCCTATGCCGCCCGCACCCATATGGGGAAGAAAAGGCGCGTCAACGAAGATCGCTACATCGTGATGGCGTACCGTGTTGAAGAGAACGGAACACCGGCACTATTGGCGATCGTCGCTGACGGAATCGGCGGTCACCAGGCAGGTGATGTCGCCGCACAGTTGACTGTGGAAACAATCACCCAAGGGGTGGCAACTTTCCAGGGCGGCGACCCGCTCCCATGCCTCCAATCGGCGATTATCGAGGCTGGACGCGTGGTCTCGACAAATGCAGCCGAGTCTGCGGATCTTGCTGGGATGGGATCCACGGCGGCAGTTGCCCTTATCGTTGGACCGCGCCTCTATACTGTTACGGTTGGGGACAGTCGCATCTATCTACTGCGGCAGGGCCGATTACGTCAGATATCGATCGATCATACCTGGGTACAAGAGGCAATCGACTACGACATTATCTCGCCCGAAGATGCAAAGGATCACCCGCAAGCACACGTCATCAGACGGCATATCGGAGGCAAGCAGCTTCCCGAGCCAGATATTCGCATGTCGTTGGAGGATGGAGAGAACAACAGCCGTGCGATCTCGAACCAAGGGATGCACCTGAAGCGAGGGGATCGCTTATTGCTCTGCACGGACGGTCTCACCGATATGGTGACCGATCTAGAAATCTATCAAGCTCTCAAAGAAAAGCCGGTGGAAGAAGCAGCCGCATCCCTTCTGGATCTTGCTTTGGACCACGGCGGCAACGACAATATCACGCTGGTCATCCTCGCGGCCCCGAAGGGCAAACATCAAGAGAGGCCTCGCTCAAAATTCGGGTGCCTGCTAGCCGCGGCAGTAAGCAGCTTGATACTGATCCTCGTCACCGCCCTGGCGCTCGGCGCGGTCTGGTGGTTTGGATTCTGGCCATGGTCTCCGTAGAGTACCTTCAACGCAGTTTGTCGACTTAGATCTAGCGATCTTACGCCCGTCCCGCACGCTCAACCCAAGCGACCCCAAACAGGATGAGCCCGCCCCCGAATAGGCTCATAGTTGTAACAACCTCACCAAGAAGGATGATGGCGATAACCACCGTAATCAGCGGCTCGAGGTATTGCAGCGCCGCAATAATCGTCGCCTGGCTTCCAGAAAGCGCAAAAAAATAAAGGGCATAAGCAAAACCCGTGCTTGCCACGCCCAGGAAGATCAACGCCCACCATACTTCAGGTTGGAACATAAACGCTTCCGTCCAGTCTCCACTGATCAGCAGTAAACAAAGGCTGAAAAGCCAACCCCAGGTCATCGAGTACACTGCAATCTGAAGAGGCGAACATCTCTTTGCCATGGCTTTTCCGGCGATGGAATATGCAGCCCATGCAAGCGCTGAACCCGCGAGCAGTGCAGGACCGACCCAATTCCCTTTGCCAATCTCCAGCCCCTCGGTCCTCATTGCCACAAGCAGCGCTCCCAACAATGCGAAGCCAAGCCCCGCCACCTGTCCAGGAGTGATTCGCTCTCGGAGAAAGAATCCCGCCAGAATCACCATAAACACCGGAGCGAGAGCGGCCAGCCATGAGGCGGTAGTAGCGTTGGTGCTAAGCATTCCCTCCGCCTGCAGCCACTGATGTCCGGCGACGCCGATCACCCCTAGCAGGATCATAAGGACGTGCTCTCTCAGAGACAGCCCTCCGAGGGCACCACGCATCCAGGCGATCGGGTACAAGACACAGAGCCCGATTCCCAATCGAATAACAATTAGCGTGATCGGTTGAGATTGTGTAAGGGCGATTTTGATGGCGACGAAGGATGCCCCCCAGAAGATTACCGCCAGCAGACCGGCCAGGATTGCGAGGGTTCGTCTCTGCATGTGTATCCTGTTCTCTTGTGCAGTGTTTAGCGTTCGATTGTTAGACGGACAATATGGCGGTCGACGCCTCCGAGGCGGTACTTATACTCCTCATCGCCGCGCAGGAAATCGATCTCTGTTCGGCCATGATCAATCGCCCATCGAATTAGATGGGCCATTAAAACCCAGCCCGGGGAGAGTTCATAATGCGAGGGGTTGAAGCCGGAATTGTAAATCCAGAGCTTATCATCGTAATTGAAATTCATGTAGCCAAATGCAGGTTCCCCTCCGACCTCGAGAAAAGCCAGTTGAAGCCAACCTCGTTCATGTGAGATCAGAGCAAGGCGGCGAAAGAATTCCATCATCTTATCCCCTAGGAACGCTCGTTTCTCCGAGTCGTTCTGCATCAGCCTGAGAAAAAGATCGATCTCGGGCTCAATCAGCGACTCTCCATCGACAATCCGCCAACTGACGCGTGCCGGGTATTCTTCCGCCCGCCTGAGTTTGCGTTTGACTTCTTTGCGTCGTTTACTGTTTAGCGCCTGGAGATATGCATCCCAGCTATCCGCAAGTGCCACGAAAGGCACCGGTGAGATTCGCTCCTTTTCAACTCGCCACCCTCGTTTCTCTGCCGAGCTTTGCAGCGCTTGCACTGTAGATGATCCCTCAGGGAGATTATAGAGATCGAGAAACTCCCATCCTTCTGGTCCTTCAATATCTAAGGATCCCAGCAGCGCATCGACGAATTCCTCTGTGGCTGATTCTGAAACGATGAAATCCAGATAATCAGAAACTTCTGCGCTTCCTACAAGCAGGATCGAAGGGCGACCATTTCGATCTTTGCTAAAAAATAACGGGGCAATCCCTGCAATCTCCCCGCCGTCCACCTTCCCCACGCCGAGCCATAGTTCTCCATCATCCCACTCGCCGCCCCCCATCGTCGACCACCAGGCGTCCAAATAATCTGGTTGTTGGAATGGCGTATTCGTACCCGAGCAGGGTAGCAGCGCTTCCCAAATATCAGATAGTTCAGAGAAGGATTGGTCTGAGTGAAGGAACTGGATATTCATCATGGGGATGTCTTTTCGGAACAGCTAGGATTGTACCAGCCGCGGCAATGTTCTTGCATCTCTGATTGCATCGCCTAACCCGTTTCGGTACAATAAACACCATGGCTCAAACGCTCGAAACAGATATCGCTCTAATTCATATCGCCGGCGGCGCAGCTCGCCTGACTTCCCCACCAGGAACTCTCGCCTTAACCGCACCGCGACGAACTGCCCGCGGGCGCGGAGATGATTTCCTCCTATTAAATCTCTCGCTGCAATCCTCCCGACCCGTCTCGCCTGGTTATCTTGACCATCTCGTACGCATGGCTGCTGACGCGTATTACGGCACGCCAGGTTCTGTAACCTCCGCACTACGCGAGGCAGCTGCCCTGGTAAACGATCAATTAGTAGACACTAATCAGGATGAGTCTGAACCTACCAATTATCAAGGCAACCTGATGAGTGCAGTCCTGCGCGGCAAAGATCTATATTTTGGTCAGAGCGGTGTCGGGCAGGTAATCCTCGTACGCCCTGGCGCAGTCAATCGTCAAAGCTCGGAGGAGGCTTCAGAACGACCTCTAGGAATCAGCCTGGCGCCTCACATCCGCTTCTATCACTTCGAATCACAGCCCAACGATCTTCTCATTCTTACGACTACGCCAAGCGATTTGTGGTCCGACGCAACCCTATCCGGCCTGGCAACACTCGACCTCGAGCAAGCAATAGACCGCCTCGTCGCCGCCAGCAACTACGACTTAACCGGTCTCTTGGCGCGCATCGTGCC
>JAUWFP010000031.1 GCA_030606845.1 Anaerolineales bacterium
AAGCCTACCGACGAGATCAGTATTCACAAGGATCGACTTCGCTGGCTAATTTGCTTCGAGGATCTCGAGTTCTTCATCAATATCGATCAACTCCTTGAGCCGAAAGTAGACGGGTGTTTTCTTGAAATAAAAAGCCGCACCTGGTCCCGCCGGGACGCTGAAATGAAGGTGGAATTAATTACTACGATTCTGCAGCATCTTGAGATCCAGTATGCGGAACCTGTACTTCAGGAGTATCCGGACTTGGTCGGCGAGGACAAATAGAGAGCACTTGCCCATATTTTTCCAAGTGTTTGCTTTGCTTTTCTAGAAATAGACGGATTTACGGTCACTATCTCCACGACATTGAGAAATCGTCGGGGAAGATCCATTTTTCGGCCCGCCTCCTTAAAACAACTGACTCCCCTAACCTCCCGCAGGTTTGAAACCTGCGGGAGGTTTACATTCGTTCCTCTGTAGGATATTGAGATCTAAGGCAGCGTATAACGGGATTCGAATTGGCTCAGCACGACATATCTACATAGTACGATTTGAATGAAAGCAAGAATATTTATTCGCTGTCTTCTTGACCGAAGCGCTGCTGCCATTCGTATAAACGGTTGAGTGCTTCAAGGGGTGAGAGGCTGTTTAAATCAAGGGCGCGTATTTCTTCGATGAGAGGATCCGCTTCGGAAAAAAGATGGAGCTGTTTTGTCGCCACCTGCGGGTCGTCTGAAGTCTGATCAGACGCGGCTTCGAATTGAGCCAGTATCTCCTGCGCCCTGTTAATAACCGGCCGCGGCATACCTGCCAATTCGGCGACATGAATCCCGTATGATTTATCCGCACCTCCGGGCGTGATCTTGTGCAGAAAGACAACCTTACCGCCTTCCTCAGAAACGGCGACATTGTAATTGCGGACGCCGGGGAGAAGCTCCGATAGGCGCGTAAGTTCATGATAATGGGTTGCGAAGAGCGTTCGTGCACGCAGCTTCGGATGGTTGTGAAGGTACTCAACAACAGCCCAGGCAATTGCAACCCCATCATAAGTGCTCGTACCCCGTCCTACCTCATCCAAGATCACCAGGCTGCGATTTGACGCGTTGTGAAGGATATTCGCCATCTCAACCATCTCGACCATGAAGGTAGATTGGCCAGCATGAATTTCGTCCTGTGCGCCGATCCTTGTAAAAATCCGGTCGACGATACCCAGACGAGCATGTTGAGCAGGTACGAAACTTCCCATTTGGGCCATTAACACGATCAGCGCAACCTGCCTTAAATACGTTGATTTACCGCTCATATTCGGTCCGGTTATCACCCGGATGCGTTCGCCCTCTTCGAACTGGATGTCGTTTGGAATAAAACGCTTCCCGGGGATCAGCTCCTCAACAACCGGATGGCGTCCATCCTGGATGTCGAGAGCATCACCAACGGATAAATCCGGGCGAACAAAACCGCGGTGTGCAGCCACTTCCGCCAGAGTGCTCACTACATCCAACCGGCCTACTGCGCGGGCGGTCTTTAATAATCGTGCTGCCTGGCTTGCAATTTGTGCGCAGATCTCATTGAAAATCTCCTTTTCGACTTCCCTGATCTGCTCCTCTGCCGTTAACACTTTAGATTCGTATTCCTTCATCTCCGGAGTTATGTAGCGTTCGGCATTAACAAGCGTCTGCTTGCGAATGTAATCCTCAGGGACTCGCTCGCTGTTCGCTTTCGTAACTTCTATGTAATAACCGAAGACCTTGTTGTATCCCACCTTAAGATTCTTGATCCCCGAGCGTTCCCGCTCGACCAACTCTAGATTTGCAATCCAGTCGCGTGCGCCGCGTGAGGATTCGACTAAATCATCCAGCTTCTCTGAGAACCCGGGCCGTATCACACCAGTCTTTCCAAGAGTTGCAGGAGGGTCTTCACTAATACCGCGTTGTAGAAGATCTAAGATGTCCTCGCAGGCGTCGATGTCCGCTGCGATTCCCTTGACGGCTTTTAGCTCAGAATGCTGCAATATCTCTTCAATCTGCGGGATCTTTTCAAGGAGCGTTTGCATGCCCACCAAGTCACCTGGCTTGGCGACACCAGCACTAATGCGATTTGTAAGTCGCTCGAGGTCTCCGAACGCCTTCAAAGCAGATCGGGTTTCGGCTCTCCAGACACCATCGCCATGGAAAGCTTCAACCTGATCCAATCTCCCTTCAATTCTCTCTAAATCCAATAGAGGATTTCCGAGCCATTGATGAAGGATGCGTCGTCCCATTGGGGTTTGTGTTTGATCGAGGATCCCAAGCAGCGAACCGCGCACATCACCCGTCCGTATCGTTTCCGTTAATTCGAGGTTGCGCCTTGTCGCGGCATCGAGGGTCATGAAATCATCGAGGGAATAGATCGAAAGCCCTGTTAGAAGTGAAAGTGCGCCTTTTTGGGAGCTGCGCAGATACTCAACAATCGCCCCCGCCGCACGAACAGCAGCAGGCTTCTCCTCTAGACCAAAACCAGCGAGGGTAGTCGTTCCGAAGTGTTCCTTCAGCGTTTCTACCGTGCGGTCAAACTCAAACCGCCATTCCGGAAGTTTAGTCGTGTTGCCATCCCAAATACCTTCAAGTGACAGCGTTTCGGGGACCAGTAATTCTGCTGGGGATAGGCGGAAGAGTTCCTGGCGCAATGCGGTGAGTTTGTCCTCTGTTTGGAATTGGCCGACGGAGAACTCGCCTGTACTAATATCGGCTATGGCTATACCTAGATCATTGCCATCGAGAATGACGGAAACGAGATAGTTGTTCCTGTCGCCGGGAAGCAATCCAGCCTCGACAACCGTTCCCGGCGTGATCACCCGCACGACCTCGCGCGGGAATAAACCCTTCACCGGGCTGTCACCAATCTGGTCGCAGATCGCCACGTGATAGCCCCGCTCTATCAGGCGAGCGATATACCCCTCAGCTGCATGATGCGGAATTCCCGCCATGGGGACAGGCGAGCCTTTGGCGATGTTCCTCGAGGTAAGAACGATATCCAGTTCACGCGCGGTTATCTCAGCATCCTCGTCGAAGGTTTCATAAAAATCACCTAATCGGAAGAAGAGCAGCGCGTCAGGGTATTTGTGCTTGATCTCTAGGTATTGCTTTCGAATGGGTGTAACTTTTGGAGTCATTTCCCTGCATTCTAAAGCTACGGAACAGAAACATCAAGCAAGTTGGTACAAAATATCACTCAACCACAAGGTGCTGATCTTTGTGGAAACCTTTGCAGGAAAGCAATACTTCACATGGTCCCGCGCAAGAATCTCGTCAAGAAGGGACATTATGTTATACTCCCGCCATGCTTGGAATCATCGCCATTGACTTCGGTGGAACGAATATCCGCGCGGCATATTTCCCCTCCTCCCAGCCTCCCCCAACTTCACAAAACAAGACGGCTACTCTCGCTTCTGAGGGACCCGATTCGGTTATTACACGCTTGATCCAGGCTATTGAGTCACAGATCCCTGAAGACGGGGTTGAATTCAGAATTGGCATCGCCGCACCAGGTCCACTCGACCCTCGAAATGGGATTATTATCAGCTCCCCTAACCTTGCTGGCTGGACAAACATACCCCTGCGCGATCAGTTAAGTGAGCACTTTGGTGTGCCGGTGTCCTTAGGCAACGATGCGAATATGGCCGCCCTGGGTGAGTGGCGCTTTGGTGCTGGTCAGGGCACAGATAATATGATTTACCTAACGATCAGCACGGGCATCGGAGGAGGCGTGATCGCCGATGGCCAGTTGCTGCTCGGCGCGCGCGGCTTGGCAGGTGAACTCGGCCATCTAACGATAGTGTCAAATGGCCCAACATGCGGCTGCGGCATAAAGGGGCATATTGAAGCCGTCGCTGCTGGGCCAGCCATTGCCCGCAATGCGGTATCTCAATTAGAAGCCGGTCAAGTATCTACGCTGAAAGAAACGCTCAGCACTCAAGGGGTAATTACCAGCGTTGACATTGGGGAAGCAGCACAGGCAGGCGATGAACTTGCCCTCTCAGTTATTGAAGAAGCAGGGTTCCATATTGGCCACCACTTGGCCAACCTCGCCCATGCGTTTAACCCCGAAGTTTTTATTCTCGGGGGTGGCGTTTCTCTCCTGGGAGACCTTTTATTCGAACCCATTAAGCGCTCTCTACGCGAACACATTATGGATCCAGCATATCTCGATGGCGTACGTGTTTTACCAGCCGCGCTCGGTGACAATGCCGGATTGGTCGGCGCAATGGTTCTTGCGAGTCAATCATGAAAACATATAAAAATAAAACCTTACTACTCTTCCTTATACTCACTGTTTCCACCTTGGCGAGCGCTTGTCAACCGTCATCCGACGCGGAGTCAACGCTTCATTACGGTCTGACCTTAGCTCCATCGGGAATAGACCCTCACTTGAACGCTTCCGCGGAGCTCGGCATTCCTCTGAATTCAGTGTATGACACACTTGTTTTCCTCGACCCGGAAAGCGGCGAGTTTGTCCCCGGGCTAGCGGAGCGCTGGGAGATTTCCAGCGATGGTCTGCGATATACCTTTTACCTGCGTAAAGATGTCCGTTTCCATGATGGAACGCCCTTCAACGCACAGGCTGTCCAAGAAAACATCGACTACATCCTCAATCCAGATAACCATTCGCAAAAAGCCGCAACGATGCTCGGCCCACTAAATCAAACGGAAATTCTGGACGAGCATACAATTGTGTTTGTGCTCGACGAACCGTTCGCCCCATTATTAGATTCCCTCTCCCAGGTCTATCTTGGCATGGCCTCACCGACAGCCTTGGATCAATGGGGCGCCTCCGAATATCAATTTCACCAGGTTGGGACAGGGCCGTATCGCTTTATCGAATACATCCCTAACGATCACATCACGCTAGAACTTAATCCGGATTACGCCTGGGGTCCTTCAATCTATGACAACACAAAAGCTTCGGTGGAACGAATCGTCTTCAATTTTTACGAAGATGCTGCCTCGCGAGCCCTCGCGTTGGAAAGACGCGAAGCGGATATCTTGGGGGAGATTCCGCCGCATGAAGCCGACCGCCTCGCGTCCAGCGCAGATTTTTCGCTATCGCCTGTTGCCATCCCTGGCCAGCCTTTACAGTTTTTTTTCAACACCACAACGTCGCCAACGGATGATCTTCGCGTCCGGCAAGCATTGCTTCTCGCTGTTGATAAGAAATCAGTAGTCCTCACCGTCTTTGGGAGTCACTCTCCTGTTAGCAACAGCCCTCTCTCTCAGGCTGGATACGAGTGGATATCTGAGCTTCCCCCGTCCGCACACAACCCCGAGGGTGCTCGTAAACTTCTCGAGGAGGCAGGGTGGATTTTAGAGAGTCAAGAACCATACCGGAAACGTGATAACGAAACGCTTGTCATCAAGCTTATCGCCCCACCCTGGGGATCGAATTCTGAGGTCGCTCAATTGCTGAAAGCCGGCTGGGAGAATATTGGCATCGATGTTGAATTGACCATCGCCCCCGGATTTGGAACGCTCAAAGAGGTCCAATCCAGCGGTGACTACCACGCCATCGGTATCAACTTCTTCGGAACGGATCCGGATTTATTGCGTTCCTTCTACGCAAGCGATGGATTCTATAATTGGACTGGTTTTTCTGACCCTGAAATCGACCGGATGCTGAACGAAGCCGCTCGTGCCTCCCTGGCCCCTGATCGCCGAGTGGAACTGTATAATCAGATCGTCCGAGCAATTATCGACAACGCACTTGTCCTCCCGATAAGGGACTATGTCAATCTCGTCGTCGTTCACCAGGGAATTGAGGGCTTGAAATTCTCAGCGCAGGGATGGTTTCCAAATCTCATCGACATACAGCTACCCTCGCCGTAGCCCGCCGCCTTCTTGAAGGTATCGGCACGGCCTGGGCTGCTGTCACCTTTGCCTTTTTCGCTCTGCGGTTTGCCTCTGGCGATCCAGTCGCGAGCCTATTATCGCAGGGACTTGCCTCACCTGAACAAGCGGAAGAGATTCGTATTTCGCTTGGCTTAAACGCACCGCTCTGGCTTCAATACCTCAGATTTCTCGCAAACCTCCTTCAGGGAGATCTGGGGACGTCACTGTATACACATCGTTCCGTTTCACAAATCATCCTTGAGCAATTTCCTTCAACCGCCGCTCTAGCAGTAAGCGGGCTCATCCTTGCGTTAATTTTCGGTTTCACCCTCGGAATCACAGCGGCTTGGTTGAGAAAACGAACATCCGGAATGATCGCCGCAGCGATAGCTGCCTTAGCCACATCAATACCCGTCGCTTTTACAGGCATCCTTTCCCTGCTCATCGTTGGACGTCTTCAGCAAGGCCACGTCACTTCCAACGATCTATTCATCAGACTGTTCCTGCCGGCACTGGTGTTGGGTTTCGCTTCTTCCGGCCCAATCGCCCGTGTTATCCACAGCGGCTTGTCAGAGAGCCTTCGCTCTCCTTTCATCCTGGCGGCGCGTGCACGTGGAATCCACCGCGGTTCCCGATTGCTTGGACACGCATTAAGACCATCCCTTGCGCCCGTCATCTCCCTTATTGCTCTCGAAGCTGCTTTTTTGTTTTCTGGAACCGTCGTTACGGAGACTGTCTTCTCTCGCCCCGGCCTTGGAAGGCTCCTTGTGAAATCGATCCTGGATGGAGACTATCCCATCACTCTTGGCCTCGTCGCGCTTGCAGCGATTTTGTACACCATCAGCCATGTGGTCGCTGACCTTCTCACGCTCATGATTGATCCCCGATTACGGAGAGCTGAATGAGAATTCACTGGTTGAAGATTCTGTGCGTTCTCTGGCTCGCGACGATGGTTCTAATGGCGATCATCGCGCCCATAATCACTTCCGTTGATCCCTATAAGCCGATCGGTAGCCCACTGCAATCCCCGCAAGACCACCCTCCCTTAGGAACGGATGCCTTGGGGAGAGATTTCTTCGCTCGGGTCACGTATGGAGCTCGGCTCAGTCTCTCCATTCCCCTGCTGGCAACACTGCTCACTGTATTTGTCGGAACCTCCGTCAGCCTCACTGCTATTGTGGTTGGCGGATTGGCAGATCGCTTCATCCTTGCACTCACAAACGCCGCTCTAGCCATTCCCGGGCTTCTCCTTGCCATGCTATTAGTCGCCGGTTTGGGTCCGGGGATCCCTACTGTTGTAATCGCCGTTGGCCTGGGGGGAATTCCTGGCTTTGTCCGGCTTAGCAGGAGTATCTTTCTAGGAATAAAGGAAATGGGATATATCGATGCTGCCTATGCACTCGGCGCAAGTCGAACCCGCGTTGCTCTCGCTCACTTGCTCCCTAACGCAGCACCGCAGTTATTCTCTCTCGCAACGACTCATTTCGCCTGGGCATTCATGGGAACAACGACGCTAACATTCCTGGGGTTATCCGGTGACCCTTCAGTGCCAGAATGGGGAGCGATGCTGAATAGTGGTCGAATGCATCTCGTTCAAGCGCCTTGGTTAACAATCATCCCGGGAATTTTGATAAGCCTGACGATTCTTACCATCCATTACCTCGGCGAAAATTACGCCGACAGATGATCTGCACGTTGACGAAAACCATCGAACACTGATAAGCTTTTAACATGATAGAAAACAGCATGTCAACGATGTTAATCGTATTTATCGCTCTAGCTGTCGTCTTTGACTTTATAAACGGATTTCACGATAGCTCGAACATCGTCGCAACCGTCATATTCTCACGCGCCCTGCCCCCACGCGTAGCGCTGATCCTGGCCGCGATCTCTCATTTCATAGCCCCGTTCCTATTCGGTGTCGCTGTGGCTACAACCATCGGGGCTGAACTCCTGGATGTCAGCGCTATTACCATGAACGTGATCATGGCCGCTGTTATTTCCGGAATCATCTGGAATCTGATAACCTGGTATTTCGGCATCCCCTCATCATCTTCGCACGCCCTTCTTGGCGGGCTCCTCGGCGCTGCCCTGATGCACAGTCGCTCCATTGCGGTAGTAAATCCTTCGGGGTTGTTAATAATTGTTATTGCATTATTTCTCTCACCCCTCGCCGGCTTAGTCGTTGGCTACATCGTCATGAAGATCACGTTATTTTTGGTTCGAGGGGCAACGCCAAAAGTAAGTCATCTCTTCCGCCGATTCCAGATCGTTACGCTCATCGGCCTCTCGTTGAGCCACGGCACAAACGACGCTCAAAAAACCATGGGGCTCATTGCGATGGGATTGCTGCTCAGCGGTCAAATCTCTTCTTTCTACGTACCAATGTGGGTGGTGACAGTAAGTGCGGCCGCGATCGGCGTGGGGACGCTATTCGGTGGATGGCGCCTGATTCGCACACTTGGAGGGAAAATCTTCCGCATTCGCCCGATCCACGGGTTCACATCGCAGATAGCGGGGGCAATTGTAATTCTCAGCGCAGCGCTTCTCGGTGGCCCCGTCAGCACAACACAGGTTATGAGTTCATCTATTCTCGGTGTGGGGGCGGCAGAACGAATAAATAAAGTTCGCTGGAGTGTTCTTGGCGATATGGCAATAACCTGGTTGTTTACAATTCCAGTAAATGCCGCGCTCGCCGCTCTTTTTTATCTCGGCCTTAACTTACTCACAACTTGATTACGAATACCCTCTGACGATATACAGATGCGTTGCTCTTAATGGCTTGCCTGCGCACTGCCACTTAGCCATCGTTCAATGACTGCTGATATTCGCTCCTCTACACCAGCTTCAGCATCAAACCACTGAATTTCTGGATCATCTGCCTTAAACCAGTTCGCCTGTCTGCGCACGAATTGCCGGCTAAGTCTGCGAATCTCCACTACTGCACTGCTCAAATCCATCTCACCGCAAAGATAGGCAGCAAGCTGAGCATAACCGATTGCCGAGAGCGATGGCAGACCAGGCGAGTATCCACTGTCAATCAACTCCTGTACTTCCTCAATCCAACCCGCCTCAATCATCCAATCGATTCTTTGATCGATCCGTTTGTAGAGTTCCGGGCGCGGCAATGTAAGCCCAATGCGCAGTATCTCAAACGGTGGTGGATTCTTCTCCCGCTGCAAACTGGCGGGTTTACCTGTCATCTCGAATATTTCAAGCGCCCTGATAACCCGCCGGACATTGCGCGGGTCAATGCGTTCTGCAGAAGCCGGATCCACCTCTTGCAGTTGATGATGCAGCACGTCGTATCCTTTGTTTGCCGCAATCGCCTCCAGTTTTTCTCGCAATCCCGGTGATTCGGCACTCGGCGGTGGGGTCCAACCCTCAAGAATCGCCCGGAGATACTGCCCCGTACCTCCAACGAGAAATGGAACCTTTCCCCGACCATGGATATCATGGATCACACTCAAAGCCGCGTCGCTATACTTCGCCAGGTTCCATGTGTCGTCCGGTTCGGTTACATCAATGAGGTGATGCGTGACTCGTTCTCTCTCTTCGAGCGTTGGTTTCGCCGTGCCAATATCCATGCCCCTGTATATGAGTCGCGAATCTACGGAGACGATCTCCCCTTCGAATCGCTCGGCGAGAGGAATCGAGATACGAGTCTTTCCAACGGCGGTTGGGCCGAGGATGGCGATTACGGGTTGGCTTTTCCTCATAGGCTGTTGAAATCGATGTCGAATGCACTTTGATAATGATCAAGGCGCTGGATCGTCCAATTTGGGGAGGCTTCGATGGCGACGACATCGATTCTCCACGAAGCGTCGATCCTTTCCCGTTCTTGCAAGAAAGCCCACGCCGCATGCATAAGTCGCTTACGCTTCGCCCTGGATACGCTCTCCTCAGGTGTTCCAAAACTATCAGAAGTCCGCGTCTTCACCTCGATGAAGACAACGGTGTCACCATCTTGCATCACCAAATCTATTTCGCCTTCAGGAACACGGAAGTTCCTTTCTATGAAGACGTACGCTTTCGTTTCCAGGTAGCGCCGTGCCTCGGTCTCCCCCCAATCACCAAGCCTCTTTTGATGAGTCAACGCTCTTTATCTCCCAAAGCTATCTTGTTCCCATGCGGCGCGCTCATCCTAGTCGGACCTTATAGATCCGTCAAGCGAGCCGTGGAATTCTCCTCACTGCTCAGTTAGTAAGGGTCGATAGTTGGTCTGATATCTTTCTTTTCTGTGACAAGTAAGATTTGACATTAACACTAGGATAGTTATAGAATGTCAAAATAGATTTATTGGGGGATAGACACTTATAAATAAATTTCCTCGATTCACCCTAGTGAAGGGAGAGATGCCTGGAAACATATTTTCGGAATTTAACACTCCATTAACACTGAAGCTATATCGCCTAAGTTACGAATAAATCTTGAGGAGGATGAAGTAATGAAACGCACATTCTTAGCACTGTCGTTACTCTTGACAGCTGCCCTTGTTCTTGCAGCTTGCGCTCCAGCTGAAGCACCTTACGACTGCACAGATGAGATTGGCTGCGTGGATATCCCACCAGGTGACCCGGTTCGAATCGGATATATGCTGGTTATCAGCGGTCCCAATGAGAGCCTCGGAGTCGATTCTCGCCGTGGCGTGGAGATCGCCATCCATGAGCGCCCTGAAATCCATGGTCACCCCGTTGAACTCGTGGGTGAGGATTCTCTGTGCAGCGCTGAAGGTGGACAGACAGCAGCTACCAAGTTGGTCTCCGACCCATCTCTGGTTGGAGTCATCGGAACGAACTGCTCCAGTGCGGGTGAACCTGCTTCGAGGATTGTATCTCAGGCCGGAATGGTGTTGGTCTCTCCATCGAACACCGCTCCCTCACTAACAAATCCCGATGATACCTGGAACCCTGGTTATCTTCGCAGCTGCCACAACGACAAGGTTCAGGGAGCCGCCATGGCAGAGTTCGTGTACAACGAACTCGGTGTTCGTAAAGCAGCAACCATCCACGATGGTAGCCCATACGCGGACCAACTTCAGGAGGTGTTTGCGAACACCTTTGTAGAACTCGGTGGAGAAATTACTGCACAAGAGGCAGTGAACGTTGGCGATACTGACATGCGACCTGTCCTCACAAGCATCTCTGTAACTGGACCGGAGTTCCTCTACTATCCGATCTTCATCGCTGAGGGTGCTTTTATCACAGTCCAAGCCAAAGAGATCGGTGGTCTAGAGGATACGATCCTCTCCGGTGCCGACGGTATGATCTCACCCGACTTCATCGAGGCAGCCGGGGAAGCCGCGGAAGGTATGTACATCTCCGGACCCGACCTCGGATTCAGTGGACCAGTCGCGGAGCGCTTCTTCGAACTACACCTCGAACTGTACGGTGAGGATCCTATTAGCGCGTTCCACGCTCACGCCTTCGACGCAGCTAACATGATTCTCGATGCAGTTGAGAAGGTAGCGGTCCTGGATGCTGACGGAACGCTCCATATCGGTCGTCAGGCGTTGCGAGACGCGTTATATGCCACCAGCGGGTTGGCAGGCATGACCGGTACCCTGACTTGCAACGAGTACGGAGACTGCGCTGATCCTAAGATCTCGGTCAACGAGATCCAAAATGGCGAATACATCGCCATTTGGCCGTAGTAGTGTCTGAGCGACGGATTACCTAACATCTACCCATTACAGCGCTACAAGGGGATGAGCCTTGGATTTTGATAGCCAGGCTCATCCCTATGGATTATTGACAGGTATAAAACCATGCGACAACGACTACAAAACATCGATTTCCTGGGCGTTATCTTATGGATTTTTCGAACAGCAATTATCGTTGCAGTTATCTGGGGTACGATAGCCACCATCCTCGATAATCCCTACACCACTGAGAACTGGTTCGACTTCATCGTCTTTGGCATCGCTCAGGGCAGCCTTTACGCTCTGATCGCGATGGGATATACACTGGTTTACGGAATCTTATTCATGATCAATTTCGCCCACGGCGAATTTTATATGTCCGGGATTTTCACTGCAACGATCTTTGTAGCCATCCCTATGTCTGAAACCGGTTTTCTCAACCGACATCCGATCCCCGCGTTGCTCATCATGGGAGTCGTTGCTATGGCTACTTCTATGGGCGTAGCCGTATTAACGGAGAGGATCGCGTATCGTCCACTACGGCGAGCACCTCGCTTAGTGCCACTTATTACTGCAATCGGTGCATCCTTCTTCTGGCAGTATTTCTTCCGGGGCTTATATGGATCTGGCATTACCGCCTTCCCTACTGTGGATGTTCTGAAGGGATCAATCACATTGGGTGGTTTGGAAATCCTCAAGACCCAAGTCGTCGTGATCGTTGCTTCAATCTTCTTACTTATCGGATTGAATCTCTTCATCATGCGCTCCAAGACAGGAAAAGCAATCCGGGCCGTGGCTGAGGACAAGGACATCGCTGCGCTTATGGGTATTGACGTCGACCGAGTGGTCGTCATAACCTTTGCCACGGGCGCAGCGCTTGCAGGAGCGGCAGGACTTCTTTACGCGCTTCTTTTCCGCCAAATTCACTTCTACATGGGTTTCATCCCTGGCATAAAAGCCTTCACCGCAGCGGTACTTGGCGGAATCGGCAGTGTTCCAGGCGCGGCGCTAGGAGGACTCTTGCTTGGTATGTTTGAATCGGTAGGACCGAGCCTTTTCCTTGAAGGTCTAGGCATCCCATCAAGTTACCAACTCAAGGACGTGATTGCCTTCACTATGCTTGTGCTGATCCTGATTTTTAAACCACAAGGGATCCTTGGTGAGCCGTTGACAGAGGAAAAGGCTTAGGAGGGAATGGTGAACGATAAGGTCAGTTTACAAGGGCGCGAACTAATCAAATGGGGCTTAATTATTGGAGTGGTTTCTCTCTCGCTGAGCGCGATCGGTCTGGTCGAATCCTTCGCAGAGCGGGACATCATCGGCAACGTTCTCTCCTTAGGTCATATCTTTATCTTCATCACACCTCTTGGTGGTGCCTACCTATTAGTTCAGCAGCAAACAACCTCACGGACTACTGTGACACTTCTACAAGGTTTACTCCTAGGTTTCATCAGCAGCCTGCCTACAGCCTTAATATTGCTCCTCTCCCAGTTCGTCAATTTGCGGAGATTTTTTATCAATATATCACCAGGTCTTCTTGAAATCCTCTCTTTCGGACAGGAACCGGTCCTCGGTATTTCGATTCTCGTTGGTATTTTCACACTGGTCGGTCTCGTCGGAGCAGGGCTGCGGGTCTTACCGGAGAAATATTCCAGACCCATCATTATGGGTTCTGTAGCCGTCTTCTTAATCGGCTTGCTCTCGGAGATCATCATCTTGGCATGGGGATTACGAGGGTTAGGCCTTGCCATTCGTAAGGTGCTGTTCTCCGCAAGAGGTCTTTCAATCCTTGGTGCTCTGATCATCTTCGTCATTGTGGCCGGGTTGAATGTTTTTTGGCGAAGCAGGCAAGAGGGTTTCCAAAACCGCATTCAATCCTTACCGCCCGAGCGTCAACGCAACCTAAGGTACGGCACTTCAGCAGTCGGCTTTGTGTTTTTGCTGATCCTCCCATTGATCTTACGAACCTACCTAACAGAAGTGGTTGACAATGTCCTCATGTATATTCTGATGGGGTTGGGCTTGAATATTGTGGTGGGTTTCGCTGGTCTATTGGATCTTGGATACGTTGCCTTCTTCGCAATAGGTGCATACACCATGGGCGCCTTGACAACCCAGGGAGAGCTCAGTACCGTGGGTTTTACGTTTTGGCAAGCGTTGCCAATTGCCGTTTTGGCTTCGGTCAGCGCGGGGTTCATCTTGGGTATCCCTGTGCTTCGAATGCGAGGTGACTATCTGGCTATCGTCACCCTGGGTTTTGGGGAGATCATCCGCATACTGGCCCTTTCAGACGCGCTGGCACCAATCATTGGTGGTGCGCAAGGCATTCTGAAGATTCCAAAACCTGCGATCGGAGGTTTTGAGTTCGTCAGCCCTGAATCATTCTATTACATCTTCCTTATTGGAGTTTTGATAGCCTCCTTCCTTACGTGGAGGCTTCGTGACGCGCGTATTGGAAGACAATGGATGGCCCTGCGCG
>JAUWFP010000060.1 GCA_030606845.1 Anaerolineales bacterium
AAAGGATCATCTGCGTTCGGAATATCTTCCCCACCGCGCGCAGGACCAGGATCACCGTAATCACCAGCAGCCCCAGGGAGAGCGCCAATTGCCAGAATGGCACGGCGGTGACCGTCATGCGCATGACCATCGCCACCGGGCTGGTTAGCGGAAACAAACTGATGGTCGTGACTAAAACTCCATTCGGTGCCTCAACTGAGAAAGGCATTACGCTGAGCATGTAGCCGATGATCAGCGGGATCATCACCAAGCCGCTGGCTTGAGATCCCGCTCTGACGTCCGGTACGAGCGCTCCGATCCCGGCCATGAGGCTGGCGTACAGCGCGTAGCCGAGCAGGAAATAGATCAGCCAGATAACGATAAGCCACGCCGGAAGATGGAATTCTGGGGGCAGGCTCAACACCCCGCCGCCGATACGCAGGATTGCCCACAGCGCCCCAACCCATACTCCACTTTGCAATAAGCCGGCTATTCCCAGCCCGAGCATCTTCCAAGCGAGCATTTGCTGAGGCGTGATGGAAAGCATCAGGATCTCCATCGTCCGGTTCTGCTTCTCCCCACTGACACTGCTCAACAGCATCCCCGAGTTCATCGTCAGGAACAGGAAAAATATGACCACCATCATCATAGGCAGCATCTCAATGAGGGGGTTCGAACGACATGCTGGACCAGGGCGCGAACAATCATCCTCGCTGTAGCGATCCGGATCCGTCTCCTCACCCCGGCGCTCCACTGTAAGATCGACAGGGTTAAGCACCAGGCTGGCGAACTCCAGGTCTCCTCCAAGCATTTCTGCCATCAAGGTCCAGCGCATCATCCATTCCTGACCACCCGGATCGAAAGGATTCGGGTCTATGCTGGTATAGATCACCGTCCCCTGTTCCAGATAATCCTCCGGGATAACGTAATAGGCACTGATTTCACCTTCTTCTAACGCCTGCGCAGCAGCGTCTTCACTGGTGAAAGCCACGAAGATATCCTGCGGTAGATCCTCAGGGATGGTTGAAATAAGGCCCGCAAGGTCAACGTATCCCTCAACTTCAAGTTCCTGTGCCTCTTCAACCTCGAGCAGGACTCCCCCGACCGGATCACGCCGACCTACCACGATCAATGCCATGATCAAGACCCCGATCAATGGGATTCCGAACCCGAAGAATACGTAGGAGCGACGGCTGAAAGTCTTGCTTAGTTCATAGCGCATGACAAGGAGTATTTTTTTCATGAACGCACTCCCGCCGTTTTGGCTGCTTCCACCCTCGTGAGTATCTCCCTAAATCTCAAGCGCTTTCCGTAGCGCAGAAGGCTCAGGCGGAAGACTCGGCCGGCAAGCCATATCGCGGCAATGGCAAATAGTGTCTGGATTCCAGCGCTCAGGATGATCTGCCATACGGGCACGACGACGAACACCTCTCGAAGAGCAACGGTCATCATTGAAAAGAATGGCACCATGCTTAAGATCACCGCCAATACGCCGTTCGGCTCATTTCCGATCTTTACGATCGCCAGGAGGGGGAGCATCGAGATCAGGACCGAAAGACCGCCGATCTGCTGCGCTTCTTGCCCAGTTGCCATGATACAGCCGAGAGCAAATAGGAGCGCCGAGATCATTACAAAATTCGGCAGACCAATAGCTGCCACCTTGAGCAGCGGTTCCCACTCCAGGTTCGCATCCTGAAACCAGGTTAAATCGAAGGTGTTGCTTCCGAGCCAGACCGCGGCGAGACCGAAGATGGCCCACGCCACGAGCTGCGTGAAGCTGATACCCAGGATCCCCAACACCTTGCCGGTGACCAATTGCCCGGGAGAGGTCGATGTCACAATCACTTCCAGCGTGCGGTTTTCCCTCTCCTTGACCATCCCCTCCAGGAGGAACCCCGCACTCATGAGCAGCATCATCATCAAAGCCATTCCCACAAAGAAAGGCACCACGGATTGGAAAGTTGGCCCTGAGGAGGGAAACGAACGCCGGCCGTCCGGTGTGCGCGTCAGAAACTCCGTCCCGTCGGCAATCCGCACCTGGATTTCAGGCTCAACATCGCTCAGCAAGTTGACCCGCAGCAAATCGTAGAATTGGCGGGTGGCTTTCGATGCCGGCTCCTCGACGTAGATCAGCCTGATTTCCCGCGTTTGCAGATATTCTGGCGACAGAATGTAGAAGGCTTGGATCTCCTCCGCCATGAGTGCTTTTTCGGCTTCATCTTCTGTTTTGAAAGCCAGAAACTGGACGGGCTCATCGTATACATCAGGGGGCAGTATATTTACCAACATGACCCCGGCGTGGTCAACGTACCCTATGGGTCGAGTGTCTTTCTCTAAATAGTTCATCAGCATAACTATGCCGATATTCAACCCAACCATCAGAGGGAGGCTAAGCAGCACCAGGATGAAGCTTTTTCTGAATACGTTGCGTCTGAACTCCTCGCGAGCGATGCGCCACACATTTGACGTCATCACTCCACTCCTTCCTGAACAACCTTAATGAAGATTTCGTCCAGCGTAGGAACGGCAATTTCAAATTTACTCAAGCTCACACCCTGGGCGAGCAGTTCTTGTAGAACCAATTGTGGATCGGTCTTCTCCTCCAAGAGGAGTTTAACCTCATGGTTGCTACGGTCGGCCTGTAGAACACCTGCGAGGTCAGGCAAATCGCCGCCTGCCTGTACAACGATCGCATGCCCCGAGAACCGTTCACGGATCGCGGTCAGGGTTCCATACAGCACATCGACGCCTTCATCAATGAGAACGATGCGGTCGCAAAGCTCCTCGACCTGATGCATTTGATGGGTGGACATCAGGATCGTCGTCCCTTCATCGCGCAATTCTCGTATCACATCCTTGACTAATCGAGTGTTGATAGGATCCAGGGCGGCGAAGGGCTCATCAATGATCACCAACTCGGGCTTATGCAGGATGGTAAGGATGATCTGTGCCTTCTGCTGCATGCCTTTGCTGAGCTCGCCCACTTTCTTCTGCGTATGGTCAGCCAGATCGAAGCGTTCCAGGTAGGTTTCCAACCCGCGATGCGCTTCGGCGGGCGAGAGCCCCTTAAGCGTGGCGAGATAAACCAGACAGCGCATAAGTGGGATATCCTGGTATAAGCCTCGCTCCTCCGGCATATAGCCAATGCGCTGTTTCTTCTCCTCGGTCATTGGACCACCGAGCACGGCAACGTCCCCCGCGTCGGCTTTGAACAGGTCGAGCAAAACTCGAATCGTAGTAGTCTTGCCCGCACCGTTCGGCCCCAGCAAGCCAAAAATCTCTCCTTTTCCCACTGAGAAGGTGACATCCCTCACTGCTTTAACCTCGCCGAAGGCTTTAGCCAGGTTATTGACCTCAAGTGTGTTCACTTTTTCTTTTCCTTTCATGGTGCAAAATGCCAATATGAGAATATTAGTGAGAATCTATGCTGGATACTAATGATCCTATTCCTTCGTTCAGGGGAATTATTACATTTTGCCACGCCTGCCAAAGCCGAAAACGAAAAATCTTATCTCCGGTAAATACTTGGTCCCCTCTCACCCTCTATCACGACTTATATTAGCTCAGGGTCACGGCAGGTTCATGAAGATTACCTGACAGCAACCCGATGATGAAAACGAAACATTGTGAATCATTCGTACTTAAAACCGAAAATGCTAACCAAATTAATCGGAATTTGTGAGGGTAGGACAGGTTCTATATTGTTGCTACTTTAGCGTGGATGTATGCGATTCGTCATCCCCCAAATAAGGGGATTCGATAGGTGATTTTCCGGTCTTCGTGTCAAGGCTTGTTCGGAATAACATTTGGTGTAGAAGCGCCCTTCCCGTGCTTGTCATAGCGAGGAGCCCGCAAGGGCGACGTGGCAATCTCAGCGGATGAAAGAGCGAGATTGCTTCGCTTCGCTCGCAATGACATTAAGGAGCGTAATACATCGCATGGGGATGGTGACTGTTTCGTAGAAGGAGGCCTCATAAGCAACATCGTAGGGATTTCTCGCTTCGCTCGAAATGACAACTTTTAGGACCAGAAAGACTGCGAAGCGATCCCTCAGCAATCGAAACTACCAGTCGTAATACTCCAGCGTCGGGGCGTGATCGGAAAGAGGGATTAGAGGCTGCACATCCCCACTCAAAACGTTAAAAAGAAGCAATAGGTGGTCAGCACCGGTGATACGGTCACCATCGGTAATGAATTCAAAATAAAGGTAGAGGATACCGGAACCATCGTCCGCGAAGACGGGAAGGCCCGCAGCTCCAGCCCCATCTGTTATGGCCTCGACCTTCCCAGATAAATCCACCGTGTAAACATTCCAGGGCATGAGCTCCCGCCAGTGTTCGAGGAGGATGTCCACGTTGGCAATGTCGGTCCATCGCCGCTCACCCTCGAACCTGCTGAAGGCGATCGTTTTACTATCCGGGCTCCAACTAGGATCGTGGTCCGACTGCCAGCTCGATGTGGTGGTGAGCCTTTGAACCTGCGACCCATCTGCATTCATCACGAAAATCTCCTCTCGTGCGTGTTCCTGCGTCAGTCGTGTGGATTTAAAGGCGATCTTCGTTCCGTCGGGTGACCACTCGGGATCGTTATCCTCCCAGGGAGAATCAGTCAGGCGCGTGAAGCCCGTGCCGTCAAGCGATACGACGACGATATCGGCGGCACCCGCAGGGTTTCCATCAGCGTCACTGAAAGACCCATAGACGAGCCTGCTGCCATCCGGAGACCAATCGGGATGGCCATCCAAGACGTGGTTATCGGTGATCTGAATCTCTTCACCAGTTACCAGATCAAGCACGACAATTTCCCATGAAAGCATGTCCAATGGATCTCCTGCATGGAAGGCGACCTTTGTGCTATCCGGGGAAAGCGCGGGGTTGTTTTCATGACGGTCATTGTAGGTCAAGCGTGTGATCGAGCTATCTTTCTCCAGTAGGTATAACTCACCTTCGGGCGTATCAGATTTCGACATAAACACGAGGACAGGATTTGGCTGCAGGTGCCATAAAGGTATTGCCTCTTCAGGTTGAACATCAATGGGTTCGCTGCACCCACTGATCATTGCGAATACTAATATCAGAGCCATCCGCCGAAAAACGATCATGCCGTCCTCCAACAACTTGAGATGCCTACTTTTAACGCTGGACCCAATCTTCCGCTCCTGTTGCGAGAATCAGAATCCAGAAACGATTTCCCGCGTCCTGGAGGGTTGCGCCAGCTTCCCAGAACTTCAATACTGCGGGTATCTTGTACAACTGCTTGCCCGTCCTGCAGAACTCTCCAACATTATCTAACGCCTCAATCCAGGCATCTCCACTTTGAAGAACCAGATCATGAACCACGCTTGCATCCTGTGGAGGTTGAATCGCGCGCACTTCATTGATAATCTTCTGCATAGACACATTATCTGCTGCCAGTCTCCCATCGCATAATACGGCGTCGTTCCCATCCTCAGAAGCCTTGAGGATCTCGCCGTCCCTCTCCAATATTGCGCCAGCATCAACGAACAGAGGCTGCATTGAATTGGCATATAGGACGATGGCTGCTAGATCACCATCCTTCGGCGGGGCTTGCGGCACGAATTCCAGCGGCGGAGGTGTAGGAAATGCTGTTACAGTGGGCTGCGGAGCAGATTGTAGTTGGGTCTCCTCTATTCCACCTTCTTCGGATTGTGGTGAGCGAACACTCCCGCCGCAAGATAAAGAGCCGAGCATGAGAGCGCCGAGGCAAATGGCGAAAACGAATGCTTTTCTCATAGCTAACACTCTATCCAGCCCATAGAATCATTAATCCGCAGACCCATAAACTTCATCCATCGTACAACACCACGCGTGTTCTTCGTGGGGTTCGATTCTCCTACTAAGAAATACAACGTGGCTTAGGCAAAGGTTGCATAGGAAATTGTGATTTCATGATCCCTCAGCCCATCTTCGCGCTCGGTATGAAGTAAACAAAATGCAGAATGATGCAAAAAAATGCGACTTGGCATGAACGAAGCCGTCAACACTAGCTCGATTTTTTTACACAAATATGAATTTGGCAAAATATCTGGATATTGGTGATCGGGCATAATTGTGCAACAATGGATTCACAGTTTCGTAATGGATCACCCGGTGTATTAGAACTCTAGGAGGAGACCATGGCGAAAAACATAACCATCCATTTAGATGACCATCCAGGTGCATTAGCGGAGATGGGTGAGGCGCTGGGAAAGTCCGTTGTGAACATCGATGGCATCTGCGGAGTCTCCTGCGAAGGGGTGGGAGTCCTCCATATCCTGGTTGAAGACGCCGCTGCCGCACGCAGCGCCGTAGAGCATGCAGGTTTTGAAGTTCAGGCTGAGCGCGACGTCCTCGTTGTGAACATCGTCGACCGGCCAGGAGAGCTGGGCAATATCGCCCGAAAGCTAGCCAACGCCGGGATAAACCTTGACCTACTTTATCTGACCGCTAATTTGGATCTCGTCATCGGCGTCGACGATCTGGAGAAAGCACAATCAGCGCTGTAGGATGCCCAAGAACCAGGGTGATGAGTATGGTTACCGACCCTTTAACAAGTTGAGAGTGCAAATGACGCATCAATATAAGATCATCCTCAATCCCCATGCTGGATCGGGGCGCGGTCAACGAGAACTCCTAAAGATCCATCACCTTCTGAAGCACCACAATCTAGACTATGACCTTACTTGTACTGAGAACACCTGGCATGCCGCTGATCTTGCCGCCGAGGCAGCTCGTGCAGGTTATAAGGTTGTGGTTGCCGCTGGAGGTGATGGAACATCGAATGAAGTGATCAACGGCTTGATGGAAGCGCGAGGAACGGGGGTTAACAGTCCTGCTTTAGGCGTGCTGAGCCTCGGCCGCGGGAACGACTTCGCCCATGCCGTCGGCATTCCGGTGGACCTTGAGTCAGCTGTTAAAGTGCTCATCAAGGATCATCGACGCCGGATCGACCTGGGCCAGGTATACGGCGGCAATTTCCCCAACGGTCGTTACTTCGGTAACTGCGTCGGCGTGGGGTTCGATGCCGTGGCCACCATAGAGACCGCTAAGCTGCCGCGTTTCGGCGGCTTCTTAAGTTTCCTCATCGCCGTTTTGAAAACCATCTTCCTCTACCATCGAGGACCTGAAGTCCGCCTGGTGTACGATGAGAAAAGCCTTACTCTTGCGACCCTGATGATTTCCATTATGAATGGCCAGCGACTGGGCGATGGATTCTGGATGGCGCCGGAGGCCTCGGTTGATGATGGTTTCTTCGACCTTTGTATTGCCCGCCAAGTTAGCCGCAGGCGGATCTTAAGCTTGATTCCCCACTTCATGCGCGGCACACAGGGTACGCAGGATGAAATCATCACCGGCAAGGGAGCGAGAATCACGATCGAAGCCCTGGAAGGCGTCCTCCCAGCCCAGACGGATGGAGAGATCCTGTGCGTCGACGGGACAGAACTGCGCATCGATATTCACCCCCAAACACTTGAAGTCGTCAGCCCAGGTCCGCGAGAGATGAAATGAGCCTAAGCCAAACGCTCGTGTTGAAATTCCTTGACATCCTGACAAGCACGATCTGCCGCATCGATGATGCCGAAATAGCAGATGTGCCGGCGAGCGGTCCGCTGATCCTCATTACAAACCATGTGAACGTGCTCGAAATCCCTGTCCTTTATTCCCGCTTGCAACCGCGGCCCATCAGCGGGTTCTTCGCCGCTAAACGCCTGGATAGCGCCTGGATGCGTTGGCTTCTCAATGCACTACATGGAATCCCGGTCCAACGCGGTAAATTGGACCGGACCGCGCTAAAGCGGGCAATATCTCGAATCCGTGCCGGGGACATCTTCGCCATAGCGCCGGAAGGAACGCGCAACGCAGACGGCCGTTTAGGGCAAGGCAAGCCAGGTGTTGTTTTATTAGCGATGCAATCGGATGCACCACTTCAACCCGTTGTCCACTGGGGTGACGAGTATTGGCAGCGCAATCTTCGCCAACTTCGGCGTACGCCGTTTTACATCGCAGTCGGCCGCCCTTTCCGCTTGGACACGGGAGGAAAGCGAGTTGACCGGGATATGCGTCAGGAGATCCTGGATGAGATCATGGTTCAGATGGCTGCCCTGCTTCCACCAGAGTATCGCGGCGTCTACGCGGACCGGGACGCTGCTAACCCGAAATATCTGCGATTTCTGGAGAGTGCGATTTAGGGCTTGATTCTGGTCAGTTCTTCATTTTTATCTAACCATTTAGACTCATCCTCTGATTCCCCATTAAATGTCAAATTGAGCGAAGTGAAGCATCTCGTTCTTCGTAAGGAAGGGTTCTACTGCCAATGAACGAGATTCTTCGTCGCTTCACTCCTCAGAATGACCATGGCAAGGAACATGTCTTTTCGAGCGAGCCGTGAAACGGCGACCGAGAAATCCCTATGGTGTTTCTCTTGAGAGTCCCATCCTTTTAGAATGAAGGGATTCTCGGTTCCTTAGATTCTCGAATTCTGAATTGAGTCATCTCAGGGATTTCTCCCTTCGGCAAGCTCAGGACAGGCACCCCTTTCAGGGTTTCGAAATGACAATGATGAGCGGAATCCTCCCCCTATAACATTCCTAAAGTCTGTGATACATTTTAGTTCCCTTAACTATTAAGGATGTTTACATATGAATCAAACAGACGATCTTCATCAAGCCCTGCTCGATTGGGTACATATCTCCATGAGGCGCACGATGCACGAGTTCACAAGCTGGATGAACCGCTCCAGCCTTTCGAATTCGCAGCTTGGCGCGCTCATGCGCCTGTATTACCACGGCGACTGCCCCATATCAAATATCGGGGATAACCTGGGCATCACCGCCGCGGCAGCGAGTCAGATGGTAGATCGCCTCGTCCAGAAGGGACTGCTGCAGCGGGATGAAGACCCGGATGATCGCCGTGTGAAGCGTGTTACGCTCACCAATAAAGGCAAAACCCTGGTTCAGGAGGGTGTTGAAGCGCGCCTGAAGTGGCTGCGTGACCTCGAGACCGCCCTACCAAAGGCTAAACACGGGGATATCATCACCAGTCTTTCAACGCTGACAGAAATTGCCAAAGAACTCGAAGAAACGTACAGCGAGGCCGAGAAGGGTTCGCTGGAAGGATGAGAGGATGAGAAGAAAGCAAAAAGGGCAGCGCCCTAGCAAACAAAGCTTAACCAGAGCCATCCGTTACATGGGTCGCTACAAGAAGGAAGCCGGACTGGCCTATGGAGCGATGTTGATCGCCACCTTAGCACAGCTCATGGTGCCCCAGCTTGTACAGAACATTCTCGACGCCATTACGGATGGCATGATCGCCTCAAAAATCCTCGAGCTTCCAGCGCAGGTACAGGCCATCGCCGCGGAGAGGCTCGGGTTAAGTATCGAGCAGTTGACGTTGAACCGCAACAATTCCCTAGACGCCTTGCTCTGGGCTGGAGCCTTAATCGTCGTCTTCGCCATCGTACGAGGTGTATTCGCCTTCACCAGGGCCTATATGGGCGAACGCGCCTCACAGAGCGTCGCTTTCGATCTGCGCAATGAGCTATTTGCCAAAATCCAGCGACTCTCGTTCAGTTACCATGATCGCAACCGAACCGGTCAGCTGATGATCCGCGCCACGGATGACGTCGAAAAGGTGCGCATGTTCATCGGCCAGGGTCTTCTCATGGCGCTTCAGGCCGTCGTTTTGATGACAGGAACGCTCATTATTCTTTTCCTGACCAACGCTCGCCTGACGTTGGCCATCCTCCCGATCCTGCCATTGGCATTCGTGATGTTCATGGTCTTCGGTGGAATCGCCCGGCCGATGTTCGAAACTGTCCAGCGCAAACTCTCGGCGATGAACGCCATCCTACAGGAGAATCTGGCCGGGATTAAGGTCGTCAAGGCATTCAACCGCGAGCGCCAACAGCAGGAACGTTTCAATAACGCCGCAGACACTTACATGAACCAGATGCTCCGCGTTATGCGGCTGATGACTTTCCTCATGCCTCTAGTCTTT
>JAUWFP010000092.1 GCA_030606845.1 Anaerolineales bacterium
GGAAAAACCCTTCCTCGATAGAGCCTCAACCATGGCGTCTTTCAATCGACGTGCATGAAGCGTTGTCCAGCGGGCGACGTACGGCGCTCCGCAGGAGGCGGCAAGATAAGGAAGATTGAACGGATTTTCGAAGGTGCCGAATGGAGCGGTCGTTCCACGCGCACCCTGAGGCGTGGTGGGTCCGATCTGTCCACCGGTCATGCCATAATTGAAATTGTTCACGCAAACTACATTAATATCAAGGTTTCGCCTTGCAGCATGAATGAAGTGGTTTCCGCCTATTGCAAAAAGGTCCCCATCACCGCTGAATACAACCACCTTGTGACCCGGTTTCACCAATGATAAGGCAACACGCAACCCACTGGCGAAGGGAATCGCCCGTCCGTGGGTGGTGTGATAGGAATCTGATCTCATGTAACCGGCTAACCGTCCAGTGCAACCAATACCGGATACGATAGAAACATCGTCTACACCGATATCCAACTCCCGCAATGCATAAGCAAAGCAGGACATGGTCGTCCCTAACCCGCAGCCAGAGCACCATATATGCGGGAGGCGCTCCTCTCTGAAGTAGGGTTGAAGTGGGTGGTGAACATCCTTGATGATCTCCGGCTCAGGTCTAGCCTTTACCCTCTCCACTGGTGTACCTCCTCAATCGCATCCAACACCTGCTCTGGCTGGTGAATCCCTCCCCCCGCGTGCGGGACGAGCTTGACAATTGCTTTCCCGGCGGCACAACGCTCGACCTCAAGCACAATCTGGCCGAGATTGAGCTCCGGTACAACAAAGCCCTTCACCTTTCCTGCCAGTTCCGCAATCCGTTCCTCAGGGAAAGGCCAGACAGTGATCAATTTTAACATCCCCACTCGGATCCCTTTTTCACGCGCTAGTTCCAGTGACCTCCAGGAAGCTCTCGCGCTTATTCCGTACGCCACAAGCACGATTTCAGCATCATCGATAAAATGCTCTTCGTATTCGATAATCTGATCTGCGTTCTTTCGGATCTTATCCGCGAGTCGAGTAACCAACGCCGCCTGGGCTTCAAGCGACATATCGGGGTAGCCATATTCGTCGTGGGTAAGCCCGGTTACATGAACCCGATACCCTTCGCCAGCGCAAGCCATTTCCGGTACCAGATCCTCGCCTGCACGATACGGTACGAATTCTTCATACGGCACAGTCGGCTTGCGGCGCGGCGTGATCTGGATGCTCTCGGGATCGATCACCACACGCTCCATCATATGCCCGACAACCTCGTCCGTCATAATCATCACGGGTGTCCTGAATTGCTCTGCCATGTTGAAGGCTTTGATCGTGAAATCAAACATCTCCTGCGGTGAGGATGGCGCGTAGGCGATGACCTCCTGAACACCATGCGATCCCCAACGAGCCTGCATCATATCGCCCTGCGACGTAGCCGTAGGCAAACCGGTGCTTGGTCCGCCGCGCTGCACATCAACAATCACACACGGTGTTTCGGTCATCACGGCGAGCCCGATGTTCTCCATCATCAAGGAAAATCCAGGACCTGATGTTGCGGTCATGGCTTTCACACCACCCCAGGCTGCCCCAAGCACAGCTGCAATGGAAGCCAATTCGTCCTCCATCTGCAGGAAGTAGGCCCCGAGTCTTGGTAGCCGGTGCGCCATACGCTCTGCGATTTCGGACTGTGGTGTGATTGGGTAGCCGGCGAAGACGCGACATCCCACTGCAATAGCGCCCTCTGCACAAGCGACGTCGCCATTGAAGAAATACTCGCCTTCTAACACCGCCTTGTTCTTAGCGATCCTGCACCTCCTTGTCGCTCCATATGGCGAAATCGGGACAGATCAATTGACAGTAACCACAATTAACACAGGCATCTGCGTCGATCAGTACAGGGTAGTAGTATCCATGGGAATTAAACTCATCGGATTCCGCCAGCGCTTCGACGGGACAATACTCAATGCACCAGCCACACCCTTTACAAAGGGTATCAATGAGCGTTATTGTGCCTTTAGATGTTTTCCAGCGTTTCGCTGTCTGTTCAGAGGCCACAATCTCACCCTTATATGAATCGGCCAAGAGAGCGTTCAAGAACCGACTTCGATCTGTAATCAGGAAGCAGCATCGGAGATTGAAGGTCGGTCTCAATCCCCGCATCAGCAAGCTGCTGCTCGAAGTCAACCGCGTGCTGCAGCGATAATGTTTTAATCTTGCTTTTCTTTTTCTTCGCCCACTTCGCAGCAGCGATTCCTGCGCGCCGCCCGAATACGTTGTAGCCTAGAAGTGAGTTCCCCATGAGGCGGTTCTTGCCATGCACGCCTCCTTCAACTTCTCCACCGGCAAACAACCCAGGCACACTCGTTTCACCATCGGCCTCGATTTCGACCCCCCCGTTCTGGTAGTGAAGCGTCGGGTAAACAAGGGCTGGATCTTTGGTGATATCAATCCCATGCCGGTTCCACATTGTCCACATCGCGGCAAGCCAGTCCTTAATTGTCCCCTCGCCATGGATTTCATCGATCATAGGCGTATCCAACCACACGCCGCGCACACCGGTTGCGGTCTCTATTCCCTTTTCTCGGCTCCAGCACTCGCGTATGATCGCTGCCGCTTCGACGTCCCGCGGCTCGAGAGGATAGACGAAGGCTTCGCCGTCAGCGTTTATCGGCACCGCCCCCTGGCTGCGCAGCTTTTCGGTGGCGAGCTGCCCCAGAATCGCCGATGGATAGGCAACGCCAGTGGGGTGATACTGGACTGAATCCATATCAAGCAGCTTAGCGCCCGCTCGATAAGCGATCACCAATCCGTCCGCGGTTGCACCGTAATGGTTGGTAGTCGGGAAATTTTGGATGTGCATGCGACCGAAACCACCTGTCGCCAGTACCGTCGCTTTCGCACGGATGACCCGGTATTCACCAGTCTCTAAATTGTATGTAATAGCCCCTGCTGCCTTACCTTCCACATCCAGCAATAGCTCGATGACAGGCGAGAATTCCAACGTTGGGATCCCTAAATTCCTTGCCTCGTCGCGAATGGGGTTAAAGATTGCCTTGCCAGTGTAATCTTTGCATGAGTGCATGCGCTTACGGGAAGTGCCGCCGCCATGCGCTTCCATATACTCACCATTTTCTTTGTCGTACATTACACCTAGCTCTTCATGCCAGCGGATAATCTCCGGACCATCGTCTACCATCGCCTGTACGAGCTCGGGCTTGTTTTCATAGTGCCCCCCACCCATTACGTCGATGTAGTGAATAGCAGGGGAGTCCTCAGGGCGATCTGCAGCCTGGATACCACCTTGTGCCATGGTCGAGTTGCAGTCTCCATGGCGCAGTTTCGTGACGATCAAGATATTCTCCGCCGGGATCCCCTCTTGATGGGCAAAAATCGCGGCAACCGTACCTGCCCCACCCCCGCCGATGATGAGGACATCGACATCGTAATCCACACGAGATAGGTCAATCTTGGCAGGATCGACCAATAGATGTGCTTCCAGCATATCTGCGACTTCGTTGGGAACCACATTCCCCGCGGAGACACCAATACCCAGTTCTCGTTTCTTCTCGGCTTTGTAATCTGGGTGGAATTCCGCAAGGACTTTTTCGCGCTCTGCTGGTGTCATCGCCGGTGGAGGACCAGCCTGCAGCCTTGCAGGGCGTGTCGCTTCTACTCGCGCGATCGCCTCACGCATGTAAGCCGGGTATCCTCGAATTAATTCTTGATTAGCCACGTTACACCCTTCTCTAATAGCTTATTCCACAACACGAGCCGCATAGATTTCCTCTAGCTCGCCCCGTGTCATCTTGACCAGCGCGTCCACTTCTTCTGCGTACACGCCTTTCTCAATCTCGACTATGCGCTCTTCAAGATGCTCTGTAATCGGAGACATATATCGCCCATAAACCCGCCGCGCCATCTGCGCCATGTGATAATGCTTGATGTCCGCCGGGCAGCGCATGCTGCAAAGTCCGCACTGAATGCAATCGAAGGACAGGCTTGCAGTCTGGGCAATATCTCCCCTCAACGCCGCCTGTACATAATCCATAACCTCAATATCCTGCGGACATGCTTTGGTGCACGTATTGCAGGATACACATCGGGCAATTTCCGGGTAATGCTGGAGTAGTACATTCTCATCAGGGTTGAGTGCAGCCAGTGTGTAGCTCACTCTAGGAGCAGGGGTGAAAGGCAGCTGCACCAGATACATCCCATCCTCTGCCTCGGTTTGGCATGCAAGCACAAAACGCAGCCGGTAATCCCCTTCGTGCCGGTACACAGTAGAGCAAGCTCCACAGAATCCCGAACGGCACCCTGCACCGCGTGTGAAACGCCAACCGGCGTGTTCCATGGCATCCATAATGGTCAGCCCTCTTGGTACTTCATAAGCGCTTCCCATGACATAGATACGAATAGTGTTTTCAGATGGAATACTCATCTAACAAGCTCCATTGATGTGGGTAATCCTTCAAGCAGCTTATCCATCGATGCCGGAAGCTCTCCGGTCTCGACCTCGAACGCAATCGCAGCCAGCTGGGTCCAATAAACAATCGAAAGTTCACGCTTCTCCGGTAGACTGCTGCGCAGTTCTTCATAGCACAAGCGAAGGTTGTGCATGCAAAGCGGACAACTTGTGACCATAACTTCCGCACCCGCACGCATTGCCGAGCTCAGTATCCTATGCGATTTTTCAAGCACCATCTCAGGGGTATCTACGATTTGATAGGTTCCGCAGCATTCAGCCTGGAAAGCGAATTCAACCGGTGTAGCCCAGAGTGTACGGATGAAATCCTGCAAAATCATCGGTGTGTCCGGTTCGTCGATCCCGATCTCACGGGGTCGGAGGAGCGTGCATCCATAATATGGCGCCACTCGAAGACCCGACAGCGGTCGCGTCACCCTTCCCTCGATTGATTCAAAGCCTACCTGATCGCGCAGGATCTCTAATAAATGAAAAACTTCGATACCACCTTCGTAGTCCGGCTCCTCATCCATGAAAGCATTTACCGTCTCTAATCTTGCGGCATCTTGCTCAATGAAAACCTTCGATCGCTTCAACGTATTGAAGCACATCGAGCAAAGCGTCACAATTTCCTCTGCGCCGCATTCTTGCGCCCGGATGAGATTCCGCACGGATGCCAATTGATGCATCAAATCATCATCGGTTAGAGAATATACCGTTCCACAGCAGGTCCAGCGTTCCAGCTCTTCCAGCGGCTGACCTAGCGCTTCCATAACTGCCGCAGCTGAACGCTCATAGTCGCTGGCTTCAGCTTTGAGACTACAACCTGGAAAGTAAGCAGTGTTATTCATCCCGTTTTCTTTCGGAAGCTTGCCACGAGAGCGATCTGCGGTAAGCAGCGAATTTGATCAACTGAAAGCTGGGTGATTTCAACTTGATCGAGCTGCTGGCGCAGGTAAATCTGGCGCATCGCTTCCATCAACTTGGAGAGGTCCACACCCTTTGGGCAGCGCGTTTGACAATTCAAGCAGGAGGCGCAAATCCACTTGGCATTGCTCTCCAGTACTTTCCAATTGTTCAACTGCAGCTGCCTTATCACCTGATGCGGAAGCATATCCATCTCATCTGCAAAGGAGCAGCCGGCAGTGCACATCCCACACTGATAGCAAGCGAATACGTTTTCTCCCGAGAGTAACTCCACTCTCTCGCGAAATCCTGCAAAATGCTCCAGTTTCGTCACAGACGGCATTTTTTCGTCTTCCACTCCCACTCACAGTGGCATGGATAATGGATAATCACTCGCAGATATGGGCACCCAGAACTCATGGTTCCTCGCGCACGATCTGCTCTATTACCTCACCAGAGGGATCACGCACATTAACCAGCAATGGCATTTGCCCAGGCAGCGCGTGGGTGGCGCAGGCCAGACAGGGATCGTAATTGCGGAAACTCATTTCGATCCTGTTTAAAATTCCCTGATCCACCTTCCCTTTATGGATGACGGACCTGGCCATCTCCTTGATCGAAACTGAAATCCCGGCGATGTTATGCGTTGTGGCCACGATCAAATTGGCCCCGGTCACGATTCCTTTTTCATCCAGTTGGTAATGATGTATGAGCGTCCCGCGTGCCGCCTCGATCACACCCACGCCTTCGCCCGGTGTGCCAAGCTCAGAACGCAAGGGTCCATCCATCAGCTCAGGATCTTGAATGATCTCGGCAGCCTTCTCCGCTGCAGTGAGCATCTCGATAATCCGAGCCCAGTGATAAGCAAAAGTAGCATGAACAGGGACGCCGCCGAAAAATTCCTTATAAGCTTCATATTCCGCATCTGCTAGCGGAGTTCCTATTCCACTACAGACATTAAGCCTGGCTAGAGGGCCCACCCTATACACACCGCTTTCAATACCTGCAGTGTAGCCCTTCCAACCGATTTTCCGCAGGAATGGGATTTTGACATATGTCCACGGTTCTGTGCGCTCCTCGATCAATTCCAGAAGCTCTTCCGCCTGCGCCAGCTCAACCTCTTCGCCATCCGGGCTCACTACCCGGACACGACCGTCATAGAAATTAATTAGACCTTCCGCGTCAACCATGCCCATATAATAGGTTGGCAGCGAATGGTCCTTGTCATCCAGGAGATCCCTGTAAAGCCCCTTAGCAAGATAGATGTCTCTAAAAATCTCCAAAGTTTGCTGCGCGAAAGCGATGCAGGACTGCAGCATCGCCTCAATGTCCTTCTGTTCCTCGGGTGTAATCGCTTTGGACTGACCACCAGGTAAAGCAGTTACCGGATGAATTGAGCGGCCCCCAACGGCCTCGATGATCCGCTGTCCGTAGGAACGGTGCTTGATGACTTCTTTGCCCAGCGCTTCCCCGACTTTATTGATAACCCCGAGGATGTTCCTCTCCTGCGGTGGCGTATCAACATCAAGCAGGAAATCCGGACCGCCCAGATAATAAAAATGCAGTAGGTGATCTGAAAAAATGTAACCGTTGTACAACAACTCGCGCAGTTTACGCGCTCTAGGTGGTGGCTCGACGCCGTAGCAAGCATCCAATGCCTTTACGGATGCAAGATGGTGTGCTTCAGGACACACACCGCAAATTCGTTGTGTGATTTGCGGCATATCTTCTCCATATCGACCCTGGCAGAATCTTTCAAAACCGCGCAGTTCCGGTATTTGGAAGAAGGCGTCCTTCAGTTCTCCACGCTCATCGAGGAATAGCTCTATCTTGCCATGCCCCTCCAAACGGGTGATCGGGTCAATCGTGATGCGCGTAGTTTTCTTACTCACGGCATACACTCCCCAGCGCCGAGGCTGCAAGGCTGAAGCGATAGAACGTACCAATCACGTCTTCAATCTCCTGCAATATGGCGTCTTCGTCTTGGAGGACAGCCTCGCCCTCCTCACCTACACCAATTAATGAGGCGATCGTATTTAACATCGCCGCACCCTGATCGGTCACTCCCGCAGTTGGACCTGCGCAGCCTGTGCAGGGCATATTCGCATTAGGACAAGCAGCTCCGCAGCCGCCGCGGGTGGCGGGCCCCAGGCAAATCAAACCCTGATCCAGCAGGCAGATCTCCGGGTCAGCTTCGATCTCGTGCGGGCGGTAGATTTTGGTAATTGGCTGCTCTGTTCGCTCGCGTGGGCACTCATCACAAAGGTTCTTCTCCGAAGCGAAAACCGTCCCTTTTTCAGGCAGCTTCCCGCTAATAACCGCTTCGATAACGGCGCTGATGATCTCGCGCGGCGGT
>JAUWFP010000227.1 GCA_030606845.1 Anaerolineales bacterium
GCTGCCCCTCTCCATCCGCGAGCAGATGATTCAACACATCCGCCGCGTGATGCGCGAAAACGCTCAGCTCCTCGCCCACGAGGCATGGCAAGAAACGGGCATGGGGCGCTATGAGGACAAGATCGATAAAAACCTGGTGAATGCGAACAAAGCCCCTGGCAGCGAGATTCTCGACCCGACAGCCTGGAGTGGTGACGGGGGACTTACGCTCGTCGAATATGCTCCCTACGGCTTGATCGGCGCCATCATTCCCAGCACCAACCCGACTTCAAGCGTGATTTGCAACGCGATTAGTATGGTCGCCGCCGGAAACGCCATTGTGTTTAACGCACACCCCGGCGCGAGAGCATGCTCCAATCACGCCGTGCAACTGATCAACGAAGCCATCGTTGAAGCTGGAGGCCCGCCAAATCTGGTTTGCGCCCTTGCAGAACCAACGATAGAAACCGCACAGCAGATCATGAAAAATAAAGATGTGGACCTGCTTACCGTGACCGGCGGGATAGGTGTTGTGCGCGAGGCTTTGCAGAGCGGGAAACGGGCGATTTGTGCTGGACCCGGAAACCCTCCCGCGGTCGTGGATGAAACAGCCGACATCGAGGGTGCTGGTAGAGATATCGTGCGCGGTGCGTCCTTCGACAACAATATCATCTGCACGGACGAGAAAGAAGTCTTCGTCGTCAACGCTGTCGCTGATGCATTGAAGCAGGCGATGTGCGCCCATGGCGCCTATGAGATCGACTTGCAGCAGCTGGACCCATTGATGAAATCGATCTTCACAGAGATTCCACCCCCAGGAAAGCATGGGATGATGAACAAGGCTTTCATCGGCAAGAATGCCAACGTTCTGCTGAAAGAGATCGGGGTCGAAGTCGGGGATGAAATCCGATTGATCATCGTGGAAGTACCACACGACAACCCGCTCGTACCTTCAGAGCAGATGATGCCCATCATACCCATCGTCCGTGTGCGCGATGCCAATGAGGGCATCGACCTGGCGAAACATTACGAACATGGCTTCCGGCACACAGCCACCATGCACTCGAAAAACCTGGACAACCTCAGCCGCATGGCCCGGGAGATGGATTGCAGCATCTTCGTGAAGAACGGCCCCTCCTCTGCGGGTGTAGGTTTCGGCGGTGAGGGTTTTTGTTCCTATACGATCGCCAGCCCCACCGGAGAGGGGATCACCAATCCAATCAGCTTCAGCCGCGTCCGCAGATGCGTGTTGAAAGATTCGTTCCGAATTGTGTAGACCATTATGGCCAAGAAGAAAGTAACTTATGGACATTTACTCGAACCGGCGCTCGCGCTAGTTGAGTTCGACAGCATCGCCGCCGGCATCCATGCCGCGGACGCCATGATCAAACGCGCCCCTATTTACCTCATCAAGACTGGAACCGTCCAACCGGGAAAGTACCTCGTCTTGATCGGGGGCGAAGTCGCCGATGTGGAGGAATCTCTCGCCGAGGGCCGCAACCTGGGCAGATCGCATATCATCGACTACGTCTACTTGCCACATGTACACCGCGAGGTTGTGAGCTCGATTGGCGGGGGACGGGTGCCTGAGAAGACGGATGCACTCGGCGTGATCGAGACCAAGACCGTTGCCGCTGCGATTCATGCCGCCGATGCGGGCATCAAGGGCGCTGAAGTTCGATTGCTCGAGGTTCGCCTCGCCGACGGTCTGGGAGGAAAAGGGATCGTGCTTTTCTCCGGCCTCGTTGCCGATGTTGAAGCAGCAATCGAAATCGGCGTAGGAGCTCTTGAAAGCCGCGACATGCTCGTGTGGGAAATCGTGATCCCACAATTGCATGAAGAGATGTGGAATAACCTTGGAGATGCGACTCGCTTTCGCACTCGGGTGATGGACAAATTATGAAATTTGGACGCGTCGTCGGAACGGTTGTTGCCACGAGGAAATACGACGATCTGGAGGGGGTGAAGTTCCTGGTCGTCCACGTCTTGGATGAGAACCAGCAACCCACAGGGAATTTCGAAATTGCTGCCGATGCAACCGAGCAGGCTGGTCCCGGTGAACTCGTATTCATGGTCGCCAGCCGCGAAGGCTCGCAAGCGCTGCCAAAATGGTTCGTGCCTATAGATCTTGCGATCACGGGCATTGTCGATGAGGTCGAAATGGAAACCGGTCCCCGCCGGAACGAACCGACCGCCCACTGGTACAACTCAGACGAGGGAGAGTAGTCGATGTACATCGGTAAAGTCATCGGCACAGTCGTCGCCACAATCAAGATCGATCACCTCGATAAGCGCAAGCTCTTGCTCGTGGATATGCTGGATTTAAAAGGGGACGAGACGGGTTACTACGATATCGCCGTCGATGTTGTCCAGGCTGGTCCTGGCGACACGGTATTGGTGATCGATGAGGGGAACGGCGCCAGACAAATCCTAGATCTCGACCCCGGTGCCATTCGAGCCGTAATCGTCGGCATTGTGGATGAGGTGTCCATAGCTGCCTAGGGCAGAGTTGAGCTGTTGTGCCGAAGTCACAGTCAGTCTCCACCCCGTTGTTCGGAGCTTTACTCTTTCATTAACCGTTGATTCAATTCCCAAAGTGCATTGCGATTGCTGTCCCACTTGAGCAGGCGATAAGCCTGTTCATAGGAAAGCCATTGAAACTCGGCATGCTCTGGTGACAGACAAATGTCTGCGTTGCTAGCATGAACGGCAAAACAGTGTTCGGGGATGACATACACGTTCTCGCCCCATGACTCGGCGGCAGCAAAGCAATCCTTGGGAACGGTTGACAGTGAATCGAGCTGCGTGAGGTCACCTTCAATACCGACTTCTTCCTTGATTTCGCGCTGCGCCGCCTGAATAGGTGTTTCGCCATCCTCGCCGCCGCCGGCTACGAATTGCCAGTAGTCGGCATTGCTTCGCTTCAAGACTACGAATTTCAGCGCCGACGCTGTCCAGCGGAAAGGGATGACCAGAACCTGGAACGGTGCTCTCATCTATTCATGCTCCGAGTTAGCGAATTAAGACCTCACTTGAGTTTGACTGCTCGAGAATGAATCAAACGCTTGGGCCACGGGTCGAGCGCTTATTTTCTTCATAATGCAGGATTTCGATGGCGATTAATCGCAAAGCCCACGCTGCCATTTCGGGCCGGGGAGGCCGAGCAGAAATCCCTGTGAAGATTCCTGTACGGATTTGAGGCGCTTCAAGAAGTGAGCGAGGCCTGTTTCACGAGTTCCACGAATTCGGGTTTCAAACTCGCGCCGCCCACCAAGGCCCCGTCGATCTCCGGCATGGACATATACTCCGCGATATTCCCCACGTTGACGCTGCCCCCATACTGCACTCTCACTTGCTGGGCTGCACTTTCCCCGAAGGTCTCGGCGATCGTCCCTCGAATAGTAAGACCGATGATGCTGTTGGCATCGACCGCGGTCGCCGCCTGCCCGGTCCCGATGGCCCAGATCGGCTCGTAGGCAAGTACACACGTCGAGATCTGATCCTGATCAAGCCCCGTGAGTGCAGCTCTGACCTGTCCGCTCACAAATGCCTGCGTCTCGCCTGCCTCTTTCTGGGTCAGGTTTTCACCGACACAGATGATCGGCGTCAATCCATGGTTGAGTGCGGCTTGAACCTTCTTATGGATCGCTTCATCACTCTCCCCCGCCCCGCCAATCGCCCTCCGTTCGGAGTGCCCGATGATCACATATTGGCACAATGCGGCGATCATGGGTCCTGAGATATCCCCAGTATGCGCGCCGGATTCCTCCCAGTGGATGTTCTGCGCTCCGAGGCCGATCTTGTTGGCCTGGATCACCTCCGCCAATGCAGCCAGGACAGTGAAGGGGGGACAGATAACGCGGTCCACGTTTTCGACCTCATAAAGAGGGGAGCGAATTTGGCGCACGAACTCCAACGCCTCCTCTACACGACCCAAATTCATCTTCCAGTTCCCTGCAATAATAGGTTTTCGCATATCACATCCTCAAGAAGTTGTTATTAGACAACAGGTTTGCCTTGCACCCCACCCACCAAAAAATGTGGGATCCAATAGGCGCACAGCCTGTATTTATCATCCATGAAAAATAGATGGTCAGAGCGCGAGCCAACACCTGTTACTGAAGCGCTGAATAAGTATAACAATCCGTATGATAACCCGAGTGCCAATTCTAATCCAGTCAGGCCAAGATGAAATATCTATCGGTTTTACGCAACTATAAAGAGAACTTCTTTTGGAAACAGGCGTGAATTCCATATTGACATCCGTAGCAAGTGATGCTATATTATGCGTATTACCCGATAATGCGGGTTATCGCCATAGCTGATTATTAGCATAACGGAGAAGGAA
>JAUWFP010000177.1 GCA_030606845.1 Anaerolineales bacterium
GCGGACGCATTTTCAACACTGCCCTGGTCATCGGAGCGGAGGGAATTCTCGGCCGCTACCGGAAAACTCACCTACCCCACCTTGGCATTGATCGCTTCCTCGCCTCCGGCGAGGAGCTGCTCCCTCCGCTAAAGACCCCTATCGGCCGAGTGGGAACGCTCATCTGCTATGACCTGCGCTTCCCTGAGCCTTGTCGTGCGCTCGCGCTTATGGGCGCTCAGATCGTATTAATCTCCACCGCCTGGCCCAGCACCGCCACCCTCTACCCGGATTTTGTCGCCCGGACCAGGGCTGCCGAGAATGGCCTCTTCCTCGTAGCCGCCAATCGGATCGGGGAGGAGCGCGGGGCGCGCTATTTGGGTCATAGTCTCATCATCGGACCTGACGGCGAAGTTCTGGCACAAGCCGGCGGAGAAGAAGAAACCATCCTCTACGCCGATATCGACCCCTCGCTCAGCGATCAGAAACGGCGGGTTTTCCTCGCTGGAGAATACGAACTCGATATCTTCAACGATAGGCGGCCCGACCTCTACGGTGAAATCGTAAGATAACCAATTCATAGCATCCATGAGGTAATTTTTTCGCCCTCGTCCAAGAAATATGCCTGGGGCGTTCTGTTAACGCGAGGCAGGGCTTGTCTTGCGATCGACTCCTATGCAGTCGGCGCAACCTTCATTTGTTTACCCATCAGCCATTTACTTAATTCCGCGACGATGGCGGGGACAAACAACAAAGGCAGTACGATCTGCCATTCAGCCCAACCCAAAGGAACGGTGTTGAAGATCGGTTGAAGGAAGGGGACATAGATTACGGCGAGCAATAACAGCATCGATGATGTCACCGCATAGAGCATCCACTTGTTGCTGAAGAGCCCAATCTTATGCAGGGGATAGTGTTCCGAACGTACGGTGAACGCCCGCAGGAGTTCAGAGAAAGAAAGCGTGACGAAGGCCATCGTCTTCGCCTCTTCTGGAATTCCGGGATAAAGTTGGATGCCCATCCAGTATGCATACAGCGTAACGCCCGCTATGGCGATGGTCTGGATCCCAATGCGCGTGCGCATTGGGCGGTTGATCACAGGCTCCTCAGGAGGCCGCGGGGGTTGATTCATAATATCCGGATCCCCCTTTTCCATCCCCAACGCAAGTGCTGGGGCACCATCTGTGATCAAGTTAAGCCACAGGAGTTGAATAGGGGTCAGGGGAGAGGGGAGGCCCGCCAGGATGGCGATAAAGATAACCGCTATTTCTGCCAGGTTGCAAGATAGTAAATAAAAGACGAACTTACGAATGTTGCTGTAGATAACTCGTCCTTGCTCGACGGCATCGACGATGCTGGCGAAATTGTCGTCGGTAAGGACCATGTCCGCCGCTTCCTTAGCGACATCCGTTCCAGTAACGCCCATTGCCACACCAATATCCGCCCGTTTCAGCGCTGGCGCATCGTTTACTCCATCCCCGGTCATGGCAACGATCTCGCCGTGTGATTTCAGAGCGTTAACGATGCGCACCTTATGCTCTGGAGAGACGCGCGCGAAGACATCGGTGGTCGCAACCTTCTCTTTGAGCGCCGCATCCTCCATGTCATCCAGCTGCGATCCTGTAAGGACTCCATGCCCCATCTGGATTAAGGCAATCTCTTCGGCAATCTCTTCCGCCGTATCTGGGAAATCGCCCGTGATCATTAATGTGCGTATACCTGCCTGGCGTGCCTTCTCTATGGCGGGTTTGGCTTGCGGGCGCGGCGGATCGATCATGCCCATCAGGCCAACGAATATTAAATCGCGCTCGACCTTCTCCGGTGTTGCATCGTCGGGGACATCGGGATCCACACGAAATGCCACGGCGATGACCCGCAAGGCAGAGCGTGCCATGCGAGCATTCGCCTCATAGATTCGTTCACGGATCTCATCTGTCATTGGTGCAGTTGTGTCGTCCATCTTCTGATACTGGGTACACAGGTCTAATACGACATCCGGCGCACCTTTTATCGCCGCAATCTCCCATTCCCGCAATTCGTTATCGTAGAATGGGCTTGCATCATCCGGTGCCGGATCGACGATCTTATGTACTGTTGTCATCCGCTTACGGGAAGAATCAAAGGGGATCTCATCGATCCTTGGATACGCTTCTTCAAGTCTGTCCCTGAAGGCTCCCGCTTTGGCTGCGGCGATCAACAACGCCGCCTCTGTTGGATCACCGATTACGCGGGGTGTTTCCTCCACATCATTTGTTGGTTCAGTTTCAATCTGTGCATCATTCGCTAATGTGGCGACCCATAAAACCGTCGTCGAGGCGGGATAATCACGTAAGTCCACCACCCCGTTATCAACCTTGAAATCCCCGGTTTGGTTAAAACCTCCCCCTGTTATTTCGAAGGTCGTGCCATCAACCCACATGCGTGTCACGGTCATCTGGTTCTGCGTGAGCGTACCGGTCTTATCCGAGCAGATCACCGTTGTCGATCCTAACGTCTCGACAGAGGAAAGTCGTCGTATGAGTGCATGACGAGTGATCATTTCTTGCATACCGAGCGCAAGCGTGATCGTCACAACGGCAGCCAAGCCTTCCGGTACAGCTGCAACTGCCAGGCTGACCGCAACAAGGAACATCTCGAGCGGCTCAATCCCGCGCAACCAGCCAACCCCAAACACAAGCACGCACACAACTAGAGCCGCTATCCCGAGCGCCTTTCCGAGTTGGTCAAGCTTGCGTTGCAACGGAGTCGGTTCCTCGTGCACAGCCTGGAGCATGGCTGCGATCATGCCAATTTGCGTACGCATTCCTGTGCTGACAACGACGCCGCTGCCACGCCCGTAGGAAACCACCGTCCCGCTGAAGGCCGTATTGCGGCGATCGCCCAGCGCCATATCCTGTGTGAGGACAAGGTGAGCATCTTTCGTGACGGGCACGGATTCGCCCGTTAGGGCAGCCTCTTCGATGCGTAAATTGACCGTCTCTATCAGCCTCAGATCGGCGGGGATAAAATTCCCGGCTTCCAGAAACACGATATCTCCCGGAACCAATTCGCGCGCTGGGCATATCTGTCGATGCCCTTCACGTAGAACAAGTGCATCCGGAGCAGCAAGCCGCCGGAGTGCCGCTAGCGCCTCCTCGGCCTTGCGCTCTTGCACAACGCCCAGAAGAGCATTGAGTACCACAATGGCCAGGATAGCCGCGGCTTCTATATAATCGCCGAGGATCGCAGCTACGAGCGCCGCAACGATGAGGACAATGACGATGAAATTATTGAATTGCTCGAAAATCAATCGAAACAGAGATGGTTTTGTGGCTTCTTCAAGTTCATTGGGCCCGAATTGCTCAAGGCGCCGACTCGCTTCTTCTTCACTTAACCCTTGTTTGGGCGATGTTTGGAGCGCCTGAACGATCTCCGTTGCCTCCAACACATGCCAGATATCTTCTCCGTTTACAACAACTTCAAGGGGGGAGGCAGATGAGGGGGTATCTTCCACTGATTCCAATTTATCTTACTCCATTACATAACTTCGGGGCATTCATGCCCCGGCGCGCGAATTATAGCACGACGGCCTCTGTATTCTGCTGACAACAACAGCACATTTAGCCGACAAGCTGACCAGCGCAAATGCCCATCGAATGGTTGGTATTTATGGTTCTCCTCCAATTTCTGTGAGTGACCAAACAGATTGTCGCTGCCCAACTCCACGCCATTCCGGTCTGGCTTACTCCGGAAAAACGAACCCTGGATAACGGTATTTCCACATATTCTGATTCGCATGGTCGGTTTGAACTGAGAGCTTGATGTTTGATCCGGGGGGCGCAGTACAGTGGAGTCCCCCACAGTCCCCTCGCGTGCATCCCCGTAGCAGAGCGGAGGGGGCATTGGGGGATTTAGGGGGAAGAAAAGAAAAAGCGACTCATCGCCTCTGCGATGGTCTATCTATGCGCTCAGACACGCAGGCCTTAAAGCGCAGGCTGCGCCTGCGACCGGAAGCAGAGCTTCCGCACTCCACATATTGCCAAAGCCGCGTCTTGATAGAAATGAGGGGCAAGTATTTGCAGAAGTTTATAAACTCAGGATCAAATCAATGTAATCCAGCAGATGTCCCGTGATCAGGAAATGATCGCGTACGTGCTCCTTAGCCTGTTGGCCCAATTTATGGGCCAGGCTTTTATCTTCAAGCAGTGTGATTGTTTTCTCCGCGAATCCATCATAGTCATGCGGTTCGAGCAGGTAGCCGGTGACGCCATCGACCATCTGTGTCGGGATCCCGCCAACATTTGAAGCGACCACCGGTGTTCCCTTCCACATCGCTTCGGTGATAACGAGCCCAAACCCTTCGCGCGTCGACTTCTGGATCACAACATCCGAGATGCGCTGCATAACATTGACGAGGATCGGATCATCTCCGCGCACAAAGAGCACATCGCCGCGAGCGAGGAAATCCTTGGCAACTTCTGTCATCTGTGCCAGGATCCTTGCCCCCTCCGGATCGTCGCTGGCCATGTTGTATACAAATATCAAACGGCAATCGACTTGCTCTTTGACGCGCTCAAAAATCTTCAAAACGCCTTCAGGGTCCTTCCAGGGATCGAAGCGCGAAACCTGGGTGATAATCGGCTTATCCGTTGGAATCTTGTGTTGGGTCAGATAATCCTCGATCACCTGGTCGGGGAGATCCATGTTCTTCGGGGAAAGAGGGTCGATGGAGGGGGAAATGATATCCTGCTCGATCGCAAGGTCGGGGACCTTGTAAATCTCCGAGGAGACGATCATGCGGTCGTATTCGACAACGTAGGGTTCCATGAAAGCCCAAGCCTGAGGGTTCGGCTTCGTAATGTCAATGTGGCAGCGCCAGACCCAAGGGGAGGTATGCGCTACGTCACGAACCAACGCGCATGGCTGTGGATCATGAATGATGACATAGTCGTGATCGAGAAAAGCAAAGCGAGCGAATTTCTCGTTAATGAATTTGTAAATCTCCAGTTCCTCTTCTGAAAAAGACAGTTCCTGCCCTTGAAGCGCGTTGTGGAACTTCTTCGTTACCTCGAAGAAATCTGGGATTCCATGCAGGACTCGCCAATCCGTGCGGA
>JAUWFP010000294.1 GCA_030606845.1 Anaerolineales bacterium
AATCCGCTCACCGCCTACATTGAAATCTTCTCCTACGCATTTGCCAACCCCTTCGGCCTCCCATTGACGATGAATAGATTCATCTTCATTTTGCTTTGCACGTATGCTTTCATCATCCCGTTTGCAGCCGGATTATGGAACATAGGTATGGCCGGCCAGCTCTACGCGGGATCATTAGCCGTTTATGCTGTGCTGCTTGCGCTGGGTGTTAAAGAATTTCAATCTGTCGAACTTCCTGCCACGCTGGTGATATTGATGATGTTGATCGCGGCAATGCTTGGAGGTGCATTCATTGGCGGAATCGCAGGATTCCTAAAAGGGAAATACAACATCAATGAGATCGTGGTGACCATGATGTTGAATTTCATGACATTCTGGGTGGTTTCATTCTTTATCAAAGAAGGCGGCATCTTTATGAACCCTGGAGGAAGAGGCGAAAGTTTTGAGTTACCTCCATCCCTCCAGCCATCGTTAATCTTTGGTGTCCCTTTCACCATCTTTATCGCCCTTGGGGTAGCTTTGCTTCTATATTTCGTGCTGCGCAAAACTAAAATCGGTTATGAAATTCGAGCGTACGGCGAGAATCCGACCGCAGCCGCATACGCTGGAATTAGCAATTTCTCGATCCCACTGCTTGTATTTATCATGGGCGGAGCCTTGGCTGGATTAGCCGGGTATCACTACTTCGCCGCAGTTCCAGGTGTCTATAAAATCGCAAGGACATATGGTTATTTTGGCGATCTTGCTTTTTATGGCATTATCTGCGGTTTGATTTCTCGGGGGAATCCGCTGGCAGCCATCCCTGTGGCACTTCTTTTTGGTGGGCTGTCAATTGGCGCCAGGTTCGTGCAGGGCAAACTGGGCATGAGTTTCGGCGTTGATTTCGCCCTGCTCGGTGTATTAATGATTACGCTCGTCGCCTTTCAGTTTTTCTACAGGTATAAGTTTGTTTGGGAAAATTCACAAGGAGAGCCTTGATGTGGGAGTTCTTCATTAGAAGTTTCGACGCCTCAACTATCTTCACAATTGCCGCGCTTGGTGAACTCATCGGGCAGCGTTCAGGAATTCTCAATGTTGGCATCGAGGGTGTCATGCTCTTCGGCGCCACGCTGGGCTTTATCACCGCCAAAACCACCGGGAGCTATTTGCTCGGCTTCTTAGTGGGAATTGCCGTCGGAGGATTGATCGGACTTCTCCACGGAACTTTTTCCATAACGCTCGGAGGGGACCAAGTGATAAGCGGCATGGGAATATGGATCCTGGGCTTCGGACTCACCACGTATATCGGCAGCCCCTATACGGGTCCACTCGGAATGGAGAGGATCCCCACGATCCTGGGTCTCTCCCCCTTCTTCTTCGTGGCCATAGCTTTGACGGTGATCATATGGTTCATACTATCGAGGACGAGCCTGGGATTAAGTATTCGATCGGTCGGAGAGAATCCAGAAGTCGCGGAGGTATCAGGCATTAGCGTCGCCAAGACCCGTTATCTGTGTGTTGTCGGCGGGGGGATGTTGATGGGCTTTGCGGGTGCGATCTACTCCCTGGATTACAACCCGGTGTGGAATTATAACTTCCTTCTCGGCAGGGGCTTTATCGCCCTCGCTCTCGTTTTCTTCTCAATGTGGAATCCTTTTATCCTGCTGGGTGGTTCCATCCTTTTCGGCACCCTCTGGCAGCTGTCGCTTAACCCACAATTGTTCCTCCCTGATCTCATGTCCCGATACATCTGGAGGACAGTGCCCTTCGGCATCACTCTTGGTGTCCTGCTGCTCATGTCTACGAAGTGGTTCAGGACGAAATGGGGTGCGGCAACGCCCGAAGCGCTCGGACAACCTTACGTGAAAGATTGATATGCCAAGAACATTTTTCTCAAAACAACAGAGTTATTCCATAGTTGTAATTTATCTCATCGAAGCTGCTTGTTGCCGCAGCACTACTAGTTAAGGGATCCCCCAAGCAGTTTACTGCGGGTGGAGGGGAAGCTCACAACTCCACAGGGTTTACGGAGACCATAAATGAATCCACTGAAGGGTATTCGAGTGCTGGATCTTAGCCGGGCAATGGCAGGGCCGTATTGCACCATGATGCTAGGAGATCTAGGTGCGGACGTGATAAAAGTGGAGCGCCCGGGAAGCGGCGATGAAAGCCGTGGGTACGGACCGCCTTTTGTTGGGCAATCGGATAACAACCCCTCGGGGGTATCGACTTACTTCCTATCTGTAAATCGCAATAAACGCAGTATCACCGTTAATCTGAAGAGCAGCGAAGGGCAAGAAGTCATTCAGCGTTTAGCGAATTTGTGTGATGTGCTCGTGGAGAACTTCCGGACCGGAGTGCTTGAAAAACTGGGGTTGGGTTATGAAGACATGAAGAAACTCAATCCCAACCTGGTGTATTGCTCCATCAGTGGGTATGGGCGGACCGGCCCGTACGCCGGACGACCTGGCTATGATGTGATTATCCAGGCCGAGGGGGGAATGATGGGTATCACTGGTCCTGTTGAAGGACCCCCTTCAAGGGTAGGCGTACCGATCGTGGATATCACAACGGGTATGTTCGCGGCGACCTCCATCCTGGCGGCGCTGCGCGCCCGCGACCAAACGAATGAAGGACAACTCATTGATGTTTCGCTCTTCGATACGCAGGCCGCGCTCTTAACGAATGTAGCGTCCAGCTATCTGATTGGAGGAACCGATCCACTGCGAACGGGGAATGACCACCCCAATCTGGCGCCCTACGGAGCCTTCCGCGCCAAAGATCGCTGGCTTGTCCTCGGCGTCGCCAACGAACGCCAATGGGAAACCTTCTGTGCGGTAATTGATCGACCAGATCTCCACGAGGATGTGCGCTTCAAGACGAATGGAGACCGTGTAACGCATAGGGTTGAATTGGGTGAGATACTCAGCGAGGTTATCGCCACGCGCCCGGCGAGTGAATGGCTAAGCGCCTTACGCGATGCAGGGTTGCCCTGCGGCCCCATCAACGACGTAGCAGCTGTCTTCGATCACCCCCAGGTTCAACCTAGGGAGATGATCTTGGAGGTGGAGCATCCCAGCGCCGGTCCGATTCACCTCACCGGGTTTCCTTATAAATTTACGCAGACGCCTGCCGAGTTGCGGCATCCTCCCCCATTGCTCGGGGAGCATACAGAGGATGTGCTCACGGAGATGTTAGGTTACTCTGTTGAGCAGGTTGTACAATTTCAGGAGCGAGGGGCGATTTAGAATAAT
>JAUWFP010000097.1 GCA_030606845.1 Anaerolineales bacterium
TGATCTGGAGGACTATATCGAGCAGACTGACAATGAAGATGTGCTTCTGGTTTACCAGAATCTACTAAAAGGCTCTTACAATCATTTGAGCGCCTTTACCTCCACCCTGGAAAAGAAAACGGGAGAGATCTACCAGCTTCAGCTTTTAGAAGCGGACGCGTAGATTGGGTCGTATCTGCAGGCATTGAGCTTGCGGATTATCATAATGCAGACCGTGACGTTCGCATGCAGGTGTCCGGAAGAATGGTTCCGGCGAGCATGAGGGACATCACGGTCTGTTTTTTCCTCAGGGGACGGGTTCCAAGCGGAGAACAGCCCCATCGTGATCAACAAGATACACCCGGCCCGCGTGGTCCTCGCCGAACGAACTGATTGTCCCGGCGACTTTGAAGAGCGGCGCGCTCAACCAAGCGCTGCTCTCATCTTGTATTAAACCCCAGACCTGCCCGCTGCAATAATCTCCGTACAGGTATACCCCCTGCCAGGTCGGAAGGCTTGGGTCGCGAACCACCACACCGCCGGTAATCGAGCAGCCCAGGCTGTGGTCGTATTCCGCGATTGGATCGACAAGACCCTCCGCGTCTCCGCCGCTGTAATCATGTGCACCCTCGCGCAGATTCCAGCCGTAGTTTATCGCGCCGGTCGAGTCCGCAGGTAGAAAATTGATTTCCTCCCATTGGCTCTGGCCGACATCGCCGATGAAGAGATCACCGGTCGTTCGGTCGAATGCAATCCTCCATGGGTTCCGCAGGCCGTAGAGCCAGATCTCGGGCTGCCCGCCGCTATCCGCAAAGGGGTTATCCTGCGGAATTACATAGGGCTCACCTGCATCTACGTCAATACGCAGCATTTTTCCCAGCAGTGTATCCAGGCTCTGGCCGCTGCCGTGCGGGTCCCCGCCAGACCCCCCGTCGCCTGTTCCGATATAAAGATAACCATCCGGCCCGAAAGCCAGCGCCCTGCCATTGTGATTGGCATAGGGTTGATCGATTCGCAGCAGCACCCTCTCACTCTCGCGATTTCCCACGATAGGGTTCGTGTCGGCGTGATATTCGGCGATAATAGTTTCACCGTTGATGCCGCTGTAATTCACGAAGAAGCGCCCGTTTTCGTTGAAAGACGGGTGAAAGGCCAGTCCCAGCAAGCCCTGTTCGTTCGCGCGGTCGTTCACCCGATCGCGGATGTCCAGGAATGCTTGCGGTTTGTCCTGGCCCCAATCGACCGACCAGATAAAACCTCGTTGTTCGACAACGAAGACACGATCATCACCAGCATTCGTCAGGGCGAGAGGTCGAGTGAATCCCGAGAGTACTTCCACCCAGGCGGCCGACGCGGGGTCGGGCAGGGAGATAGTGCGGTCCGTCGTGGTTTCTGTGGGATGCGCCGCCGGCGTGAGGGTGGGCATAAGCGCCGTTGATGGGGGAGCGACTGTGGGTGGCAGGCGCGCGCAGCCTGTGAGCAGGACGAATCCGAACAGCAGTACGAATAGATGCATAGGGAGTGCCTCCGGCAATACGTAGCGTAAAATTGTACCCCAGCGGAATTGGTGTATATCTCTGGGTTGGGGAATAAGTGTGACCGAAGAGCGTTGCCGACGGGTCGCGGCGAAGTCTATCAGGATGGAATAAGAGGTGAGGTTATGCAAGATCTATTTGTAGGCAAACCCTATGGTGAGGAAGCGATGTTCGCCGTCCGGGTGGTAAGCATGGCGGCGAATCTCTGCCGCGAAATTCAGAGTGAGATGGTCACCCAGGCGTTGGAGAAATCGGATCGATCACCGGTGACGGTGGCAGACTTCGCCAGCCAAGCTGTGGTCGCCAGCTTATTGATGGATACCTATCCGCAGGATCCTTTGATTGCGGAGGAGTCCAGCCAAACCCTGCAAGTGGCTGAAGGGGCAAAGACGCTTAAGGCGGTGACGGCTTATGTTGCTCGCATTCACGGGGGAGCAGAATCGGAAGATGTCTGTCGATGGATCGATCATGGGGACGGGAAGACGGCGGATCGGTTCTGGACCCTTGATCCTATCGACGGCACGAAGGGTTTTTTGCGCGGTGACCAATATGTGACTGCACTGGCGTTGCTCGAGGCGGGTCAGGTTGCCGTCGGTGTGTTGGGCTGCCCGAACCTGAATCACCAGCTTGAGCCCGAGATCGGTGGCGATGGGGTGGTTGTCGTCGCGATTCGGGATCAGGGCTGCTGGGCACTCTCGATGGAGGGGAAGTCTTTGGGGAAGCTCTCGGTCTCCATGATAAGTGACCCGGGGCAGGCGCGGGTGCTGCGGTCCTTTGAGTCCAGCCATACTAACTCAGGGAAATTGGAACAGATCATTGAGCGTCTGGGCACAGCGCATACGCCAGTGCTCATGGATAGTCAGGCGAAATATGCGCTCATGGCTGCGGGCAAGGGGGATCTCCTCTTTCGACTGCTTTCTCCAGCGCAGCCGGGCTATGTGGAGAAGATATGGGACCAAGCCGCAGGCTCCATCGTCGTCGAGGAGGCCGGCGGGAAAGTGACAGACTTACGCGGAAAACCGCTCGATTTCAACCGTGGACGCGGATTGACTGAAAACATTGGCGTACTCGCCTCGAATAGTCACCTGCATGACAACGCCCTGGAGATTGTGCGCTCCATCGGCGCAGACCGACGACTGGAGGGTGTGTGAGAAAAGAACGTTTTCTAGACGTTCTTGCCCTGCTGCTCGCCCTGAGTGGATTGATGATCACCGCCTGGGTATCTGATGATGTATTCGAACGCGTCCCCATGTCGAGGACGAGTTCGCCTATCTGTGGCAGGCGGAGGTGATGGCGGAGGGTCTGATCTCACAACCCTCGCCGGGAACACCCAGGGCTTTTCCTATCCCATTTGTTGTGGATCATGACGGGCAGCGTTTTGCAAAATACCCGCTGGGTTGGCCGGCTGTATCCCGACCGCAAGATTTATCACTATTATCCAGAGACTCTGGGAAAGCTTTATTCTGGACCACGGTAATTTGATGGAGCACAGGATTCGTTTCTCATTGTGGGATTACAATGTAGGGGGAAGTAGTTCCCCCATGGCGGTTAGTCTTGTGATTAAGCGCTAATAAATCATATGCATAGGGGATAGTATTGCGGGGTTATCAGTGACGTGTTGGTTTCTTTATGATTGATGGATAGAAACGGTCGGTCCAGATCAGGAGTGAAACAAGATGGATGGCGTTATGAGTGAACAACCGACTGAATCGCCGATGCGCGCTACTCTAGACCAAGAACTAGCGGCGCTCAAAGATGACGTTCTCCAACTGGGGGAGATGACCAGCGAAGCTATTGCCAGAGCGATGGAGTCGCTGCTGAATCGAGACGCTGTGTTGGCGCAGGATGTCGTTACCGATGATGCTGCCATCAACGCAAAGCGCTTCGATATCGAGGAGGAGAGCCTCTCGCTCATCGCGACGCAGCAGCCCGCGGCGGGCGACCTGCGCGCTGTCGTCGCGGCGATGAATATGGTCGGTGACCTCGAGCGCATGGGCGATCACGCCGCTGGGACCGCGACGATCGTGCTGCGCATGCAAGAGGAAGAGCAGATTGAAATACCGCCTGGGCTCTCATCGATGTTCGAGAAGACCAGCGAGATGTTGCAACAAGCGCTTAACGCATATGCGCAAGATGACGCAGCTATGGCTCATCAGGTCGCAGCGATGGATGATGAGATCGACATAATTTATAAAAAACTTTTCCGTGGTTTGATAGAGTTTATAGCTGAACACCCGCAGATGACCACCGGAGGGCTGTACTTGCTATTTGCAGGCCACAATCTTGAACGCATCGCCGATCGCTCCACGAACCTCGCGGAACGGGTCGTTTTCCTCGGGTCGGGTAGGATGCAGGAGCTCAATCCAGAATCCGACGAGGCAGGGTTGAACTAGATATTCGCATTCTCACCATTATTAATGTCAAGTAACAAGAGACCGTCGACACCCCTTCCGAAGAGACTAATTGCTGGATAACACCTTGAGTCCGCTGGACCAAAGGGCCCCCTACCTTTCTCGGTTGGAATTGGCTTCTCGCTTGACATATTGAAGAGTATCGATATAATATCTCATTGATGGATATCAATATGAAGCAAAAACCTGTAGACACAGTCGAATTTGCCAAGGCGATTGCGGATGAGACTCGTCAGAAAATTATGGCGATCTGCTGCTGTGAGTTGTTGAGTGTGAACGATATTGTTGACAAAACCAATGTAGCTCAACCTACTGTTTCGCATCACTTGAAAATCCTCAAGACAGCCGGGCTGGTGCGATCGGAGCGACACGGTAAGCAGGTGCTCTACACGCTAAATCAGGAACGGATGGCGGAAGGGTGCTGCCAGGTGGCCGAAAATTTCGCTCCTGAACACCCCGTCGAACTTGTGGATTGAGCTTATTCACGAGAGTTTTTTTGAATAAAAACATCGAAGTATGTAAATATGTCTATAAAAGGAGCGGTGAAAATGACGGAGAATGAAGATCCGGGCAAGAGGGTAGACGTTCGCACACAAGTGCGAGATTACTATGGGAGCATCGCAGCTGAGTTTAAGGCAACGGGCGAGGTAGGGTGTTGCGGACCTTCAGAGAGCAGCTGCGACTGCTCTTCACCCGATGCGGTAGATGGGCTCAACACGAAGCTCGCATACATTTACGATAACACGGACGTGGAGTCCTTGCCCGGCGAGGTGGCTGAACTCTCTCTGGGATGCGGCGATCCGGTGACGCTTGCTTCACTTGAGCCAGGTCAGACCGTGCTAGACCTTGGCTCAGGCGGCGGAATCGACTGCTTTCTGGCAGGGAAGCAAGTGGGCGAATCTGGTCGCGTTATCGGTATCGACATGACCGCTGAGATGATCGAGAAAGCACGCCTCAATAAAGAAAACCTTGGCGCGGTGAACGTCGAGTTCCGATTGGGGGAGATCGAGCATCTTCCGGTCGCCGATGAGACCGCGGATGTTGTGATCTCGAACTGCGTCATCAATCTAAATCCAGACAAGCCTCAGGTCTTTCGTGAGGCCTACCGCGCGTTGCGACCGGGAGGTCGCTTGGCCGTAAGCGATATCGTCACAGATGGAGCCCTCCCAGAGGGGATAAAAGACAATTTAAGCGCTTGGGTTGGTTGCCTCGCTGGTGCGCTGGATGTGAAGGAGTACACCGCTGCCATTGAGTCCGCCGGATTCATCGATGTGAAGATCATGCCGGTTTATCTGGATGAATCCATAATTGAAACTGCTATGGAACAGCTTGATCCCGAAGAACGTATCGCTGTAGAAGATGGGTTAAGTCGGGTGGCTTTGGTTATGGAAGGCGGGGAAGCGAAACCTTATTACCTGGGCGATGACCAGGGCCTGAGCAGCGAATCTATTCGACAGATGGTCTTCAGTGCGAAGGTCACGGCCTGTAAGCCAGCAACTCTCCCAAGTAGCGAATAAGGCAAGGGCTGCAGCTAGATAATCTTTCCCTTTGTGCTAACGAACCTGAGACGACCCATGCGGCACCATCGCCCGCACGTGATGTTCCGCTTAGAAGAGGATGCGTTCCTCGTCGGCTGTGTTCAACTCTAGGGAGCTCATCAATCGGAATCCATCCACCATCACATCGGTCACGTCGGAGCCCGTAGCTGAGTGCACCAAGTTCGCGGTCAGGCTGCGGATCGTCGCCATATTGTTTTCGCTCTCTGTTATCGAAGCCCACATTGACTTCTGAGTCTAAGAGTATCTTAACTTATCGATTCGTATCCTCGCAAGCGCTTGTACCTGCCACTCAATAATTTGACGATGTGAAAGCGGTCAACATTATGCTCTGGATATGCTGTCACTATAAAAGGCGAAAACGAACCCTACCGCAACATTAAAGTGACAAAGGGACAAAAAGAGACACTGAGCCTTGACAAACGCACACCGTCTAGGTATCATTCAAACAATAACAAACAATCGCCATTCTCTTGCGCATTCGGCTTATCGATAGTTGGTTACCTGTTCAGGTTAGGGGTATAGCAAATGCTCGCGTCCGAGCGACGGCAGAAAATACTCGAGAAAGTTCGATCTGAGAGGGCTGTATCCGTTGCTGAACTCCGCGAGAATTTTAACGTATCTGACATGACGATACGTCGTGATCTACGAATGCTTTCGAACGACGGATTATTGAGGCGCGTGCACGGGGGTGCAATTTTCCGATATGGAAAAAGCTATGAACCATCATTCCTTGTTCGGGCTTCAGTCAACATCGCTGAAAAAAAAGCCATTGGACATGTGGCTGCCTCAATTATTCACGAGGATGAGAGTATCTCTCTCGATGTGGGAACTACGACGTTAGAAATCGCCAAGAACCTGATTGGAACTCCAGACCTCACAATTATTACATCAAACCTTCGCATTGCATCCGTGTTAGCTGAAGCAATGGAGATTCGCTTAATCTTAACCGGTGGTATTGTGCGTCAGACGGAGCTGTCAATGATTGGGCATATCGCCGAAAGCTCTTATAAAGATTTTCGAGTCGATAAGGCGTTTATTGGCGTAGGAGGTCTCCATCTGGAGAACGGACTTTCAGAGTACAACCTGGAAGATGCCCTCGTCAAACGTACAATGCTGGAACACGCTGAGCAGGTAATCGTGGTAGCAGACAGCTCTAAGTTGGGCAGGACCTGTCTTGCCCACATCGCTCCTCTAACAGCAATTGACACACTAATTACTGATTGGAATATACCTACTGAAACATGCGACGATCTCCGTGCGCGTGGTATTGAGGTCATTGTTGCAGCGCCGCTTGAAGAAGTTTAGAAAAACGATCGTCTCGATGATGCCAGACTATTCTCTCATCCTGGAGAAAGGAGCGTTATGTTGCTAGATGGAAATATAAAAGGCGTCCAGCATCTGGGGATTATGGTGCCAGACATCGAACAAGCGAAAGCCTGGTACGTTGAGAAGATGGATTGCACGGTGCATTACGAGCCAATCATCGAAACAAACGAAGGTAATATCAAGCTGGCATTTCTCGACCTCAATGGGATGGTTATTGAGCTTGTGCAATTAGTGGGAGAGGGACTTGAAGAGGTTAAATCACGGAGGCATGGTCATATTGATCATTTCGCGATTGATGTGCTTGATATTGAGAAAGCCGTACAGGAAAGACTGGAGGCGGGGGCGGTGTTAGAACAATCAACACCAGATGGTCCCGTCTCATTCCCTTTGTTTAGTCAGGGTGTTAAATACGTCTTCCTCGAAGGAAGCTCAGGCGAGAAGGTAGAACTAAACCAGGCTCTGCACTTAGATGCTACTCGCCGCGAGAAAAATACGGGTGGCTGGTCACACCTGGGTATCCCGTCTACTGACATTGACATATCAAGGCAATTTTATAGCCAGTTTGGCTTCGAAGAGATCGCATATGCTGAAATTCATGAGCAAGGACGCCGTATGTGTATTCCTCATCTAAACCAGCCCGGTCTGCACTCAGGAGGAACATCTCGTGTCCGT
>JAUWFP010000126.1 GCA_030606845.1 Anaerolineales bacterium
TCCGCCCATCGCTTTGGCCATCTTTCCTGCTCGGCCACCGTAGGTTTTGAGCGACGAGAAGCAAGCAAGAACCCATTAAATACTGCTGGGAACTTGACAGGTCATTCCATATCAGGGGCGCACCCGCGTGTGCGCCCGAGATGAGGAGATGACGGCCGACACATTATTAACGCAGTGGAGTTGAGCAGCACAAATCTGTTTTGTTATCCACCTAACCATTCTTACAGTTTCTTATCTAAGGGTTGCTGTAAGGCCGCTGTAAGGCGATGAAGTGTAATATTTACTATAGAAAACCGTTATCAATAATAGGCACCCAATCAGATCAAATGAATCATATGTTTTAAAACGAGGCAGGAGGCTTGAATGGCACCACAATCACTCACAACAATCGAAGAGGCAATGGAATTCGCCTCCGATGCCATCTCGCGCGGAGAAATCCAAATAGGAAAAGAAGCCCTAAGCTGGGTTCTGCAGCAATCACCCTCCCATCCAACCGCCTGGATGTGGATGGCGTGCTGCGTTACTGATGAATCCCAGAAGCAGGATTGCTACCGCCGGATACCAAGTTAACAATACAGTTCCTTTTCACGAATTGCCGAGCCAAATTCTCACTAATCCATCATTCTCCTTGAAGCAAACACCCCAGGGTTTCCTGGGGTGAATTTCTTTAATTGTATAAGCACCCAAACCCCCCAGAACCTCCCGAAAACTATGTGAAGCACTCTTCGCGTTGACCCATTGGTGTAGTTAACGATATACTCATGGTTCATCGGGGCGTAGCGCAGCCCGGTAGCGCGCACGGTTCGGGTCCGTGAGGTCGCCGGTTCAAATCCGGCCGCCCCGACTGTAGAAAAAGGGCAGCATAGAGGCTGCCCTTTTTCCTATCCATTTATGAATACGCGGATTCAAGATTGAATTTCTACGACCACCCCATCCTCAGCCCAATAATAGAGTTCCTGCGCTGCTCCCAGGTCGAGAATGATGCATCCGTACGAGGCAGGCTGCCCGAGCACATTCGCCCAGAGCCTGCGTCCCCCGGAGAGCAGCGGCAAGCCATGGATGCCATTCATGAAGCCAGGGACTGCTTCGTAGATGCCCAAGAAGTGCGGCATATACAGGTCCCAGATAGCAGCATATGCGTTTTCATTATGCGTACTCACCTGGAAAAGCCCGGGCAAGGTTGGTGAATTGGGGATGCCGGTGCTAACGATATAACTCTTGGAAAGCTCACCACCCTCATAGGTCCACATCCGCTGCTCACGCAAACTGATCACGATGCGCTTCTCTGGAATCACCGGAAGTGTGAGCATGTCATCCTTCGGCGGAACGATCAGAGTCTCTCCTGGAACAAGACCAGAAACTGCAAGGTCTGGATTGAACTCGTGCAGCTTCCAATAGGGCATTCCAATTTTAAAGCTTATCGAGACCAGATTGTCATCAGGCTCTACGACGTAAGTGCCGGGCAAATACTCGATGACGAGCGTTTCCGTCTCCTTTCCCAATAAGCCAGACCGCAGGGCTTCTTCGACAACATCATTGTCCAACCCCCGCTCCTCTCCTAAGGACGCTTCGATTTCCATGACGTACCTGGAAAGGCTCTCGTCGTGAAGGGAGACTTTAAGTTGCTCTCCTTCAGATTCGATGTTGATCCAGGAGGCGATCAAGACAGGTTCCGGAGACCAGACAAAGCGCTCATCCGTGACAGGATCATAGGCGCTAATTGTCGGACTTGAACCAAGAAGACTCTGCACCATCTCAGCTTGGCTGGTGACATCCTGGCGGCGCGCGGGGTTCTCGATCGTGAAGAAGGGGACCAATTGGTGATCTAGCAAAACTGCTTCCGGCTCTTCGGCGAGCATGTGTAGACTGCCAGCCACATCCAGCGTTCTTCCGGGCAGGCTCTCTGTTTGCACCAAGCGCTCCTCATCCAAATTCAAGTCCGCATCACGGGGAGCAATATAAACCCGCTCAGCCCAATGCTTGAGACCTTGTTTTGCTAAAACGAGATCCAACTCAACCACCGGATCAATTTCAGCTCCATACTTGAGAACTCCCAGCATGGCGCCAACACTTTCTACAAAATTTCCGGATCGTCCCAGGGCGTAGGCATTGGCTATGGACTCATCCACAGCAACGCGCAGCCCGAGCTCTGAAGGTGCAATTTCCCATGAATGCGAAGGAGTGGTCATAACGAACGCCTGGAGGTTTAAATCTTCATTCCAAGTTTTTTGGAGATCTCGAGCAGCATCGTCCGGCAGAAGCCCTCCGACTGAAACCCCGCCAACCGCGATCCCCGGCAGAATCTCATCCGTTATTTGGAAGTAGCAGTATGATCCCAGTGTTAGCAAAACAGGCGCGGATACAAATGCTATGATGCCAAGTATCAAAAGCATTACGAAACGCGTAAAGATGCCAGCGACTCGCCGGATTATTCGGTTCTTAGAAGAAGCTGACCCATCTGAAATCATGATTCCTCAGCGCATTAGTCCGAATGCTCCACTGCTCGTGAAGCAAGCACGAGATGACAGTATGAAGCACAAAGGCTCAAGTCCGCACACAAATGATGCAAGTGGCTTGCCAGCGTGCAGAAGCGTCCGATCAACGACACCTGAGTAAGAATTCTGCCCGGGTTTGATCCATCTCTGGAGCAAGTTCGGGATTGACGAGCTGCCACTATTCTCCATTCTTGCCCTCTTCAATCTGAATCAAAATGGCAAAATCTTGGAATGAACGGTATTCTACTGCCATATAATATTGGTTGCACCAATACTTGTATGGCGGGCGGAGGATTGGTATGACGAAAAAAACGATTGGATATGTAAAACTCGCGTGGACTTGCCCTCGTTGTGAGAGCGAAAACTACGGCCCAAGAAAGTTCTGCAACGGCTGCGGAGCGCCGCAACCAAAAAACGTTGAATTCCACCAAGCTGCACAGGAAGTATTGCTAACAGACAAAGCGGAGATCGCCCGCGCGAAAGCTGGTCCTGACGTCCACTGTCCTTACTGTCATGCAAGAAATCCTGGTGATGCATCGTTCTGCAGCGCTTGCGGAGGGAACCTTGAGAGCGGCGAAGCTCGCCCGAGCGGTGCTGTCCTCGGGGCGTATCGGAAAGACAAGCAGCTCGACGTCAATTGCCCCTCCTGCGCAACACTCAACCCCGCGAACGCGCATACTTGCGCTGGTTGCGGCGCCAGCCTGGCAAAACCGAAACCGGCATCCAGGGAAATCAAAGAACCGAAAAAACGAACACCGATCGGCATCGCCATTGGCATTGGTGCGCTTTGCCTGATCGCCGGCATCGTATGGATATTTCTATCCCAGCGGACGGAAGAACATATCGGAACCGTGGAAGATGTGGCCTGGATGCGCTCAATTCCCATTGAAGCCCTTGTCGATATTAAGGATGAGGGATGGTTGGATGAGATCCCCACGGACGCCGAAATTGGTTCATGCACCGATACGCACCGTGAAACAGTCGCTGAACCCGTACACAACTCAGTCGAGGTTTGCGGCACACCCTATACTGTAGACACAGGAACCGGCCACGGAGAAGTTGTGCAGGACTGTGTGTATAAAGTCTACAGTGATTGGTGTATCTACACGGTTGTCGACTGGGGAGTCATCGATTCGGTCACACTGACTGGCGCAGATCTTTACCCAATATGGCCTGAAGCACAGTTAGCGGAAAATCATCGGTTCGGCGTCGGTGAAGAACGCTTTGAAATCACACTCTCAACGGATGATGACACGTTCACATACACCATCTATGATCCGGTCGAATTCATCCAGTTTCAGCAGGGCACAACGTGGATCCTGAATATCAATTCATTCGGTCAATTGGTATCCGTAGATAAACCCTAGTAAGTACTCATCCCATGTGTCTTCACTTTTCAGCACCCCGAACTTATCCGATCAAAGCTTTCCTGTGTTATGCCGGATTCAATTCGCAATTGGAAGACATGGCATCACGTTGGATGACCGTTAGCGGTTTTCCCCCGCTCCGGATTATAAGGAGGCAAGATGTACCTCATCCTTCTAGGACCACCAGGATCTGGTAAAGGTACGCAGGCGGAACGATTATGTAAGCAATTGGATCTTCCACATGTTTCAAGTGGTGATTTATTTCGCGACCACTTGAAGCGGGAGACCGATCTGGGCAAATTGGCGCGGAGCTATATGGACATTGGCCAACTTGTTCCCGATGACGTCACAATTGCTATGGTCAAAGAACGTCTCTCTAGATCGGATTGCCGTGGCGGTACGATCCTTGATGGATTCCCCCGAACCCAGGCACAGGCAGAAGCTCTGGATTTAATCCTCCAAGGGCTCGGGCAGCAACTCACCGGTGTGTTATTTATTGAGGTTCCGGATGATGTCCTTATCGAGCGCTTATCGGGCAGACGCATCTGTCGGAATTGTCAAGCACCCTACCACGTCCTTTTTAGTCCACCACGCGAAGCGCAAAAGTGTGATCTGTGCGCAGGAGAACTATATCAGCGTGATGATGATCAACCGGAAACGATAAAAGCCCGCATAGATGTTTATCATGAACAGACCGCCCCACTCATCAAGTTCTATCAAGCTGCAAATCTCCTGCACGAAGTCGATGGGAATACGGATATCGGCCGGGTGACGGATGCCCTGCTCACGATCATACGCAGTCTCCAGCAGTAAGCATCCATCGATAAAAGAGATAAATTAAGAGTAATCAAACGGGGCTGCCCTTATTGGACAGCCCCTCTTAGGGTCGATGTATTTCGTGAAGGGGGGAGGCCACCTTCATGAAGCTGGGTCTGGATTAATCAAACAGATCCTTCCAGCCCTTCTGGAGCTTGCTCCACTGGTCATCCGCCCAATCGACAACCTGCCCTACGCCCGCTTCGACCTTCATCATCGTGAAATTGTAGGACACGGCATCCCATTTGACTACGTTCCACCATGCGGCGACGTAATCGACTCTACGGTTCTGGTAGTTCAGGTAATAGGCATGCTCCCAGACATCCAGCCCCAGTAAAGGCGCCAGCCCTTCAGAAAGGGGATTGTCTTGATTTGCCGTGCTCTTTACGAGCAGCTTGCCGTCTTTATCCGCACAGAGCCAGGCCCATCCGCTGCCGAAGCGCGTCATCGCCGCCTTCGAAAACACCTCTTTGAAAGCGTCGAAAGAGCCAAAGTCTGCAGCAATCGCGTCACCCAGTTTTCCATCCAGCTCCCCGCCGCCCTTTGGGCTCATGCTGTGCCAGAAGAAGGAGTGGTTCACATAACCACCGCCATTGTTGCGTACAGCCGTGCGAATTTCCTCGGGAACTATGTCCAGATGGGCCAAAATGAATTCCACCGGTTTTTTCGCCAGGTCATCGTATCCTTCAAGAGCTTTATTTAAATTGTTCGTGTATCCTTGGTGGTGCTTCGTGTAATGGATCTCCATTGTACGAGCATCAATGTGTGGTTCCAGTTCATCGAACTCATACGGCAATTTGGGTAGTTTGTGCGTCATGTTTTCCTCCTCGATATTTTTCGATACACGCATTATACCTATGATTCTCAGACAACTCGCCCTCAACCAGGTTGGTTCCTCGCACTTTTCGAAAGTCCTCCTAACTCTGAAATACTCCTCGCTCAAATCTTCGCGGGTCCCCAATCAACCCAATCGTGAACCCGGCGGGTGGATTCGCTGCCTATTTGAAACTGCTCTCTCCACTTGGCAGGAAAGCAACTGTGGTTTAGTCTAGGTCGAATAAATCTACACGAGCATCGGCTAAAACGATCGGAGAACAATTGAACCCTGAAATCGCGCAAGTGTTGATCGTCGTCGGGGGTGCTTTGCTCCTGCTTATCAGCGATCGCATCCGCGTAGACGTTATCGCTTTGATGGTCTTAGGAACGTTGGCTTTAACGGGTCTTGTCACACCAACAGAGGCGCTCTCCGGCTTCAGCAGCCCGGCTGTTATCACAGTCTGGGCTGTCTTCATCATGAGCGGTGCGCTTGCTCGAAGCGGGATCGCCAATCAGATCGGACGGCAAGTGTTACGCGTGGCGGGCAATGGAGAAGCGCGCTTAATCGCCGCGATCATGCTCAGCGCAGGCTTGATGTCCGCGTTCTTGAACAATGTTGGGGTGGTCGCTATAATGCTGCCCGTCGTTATGGATATCGCCCGCCGTACAAGGCGCTCTCCTTCGAGATTTCTCATCCCTCTGGCATACGGTTCTTTGCTTGGCGGCCTCACCACGCTCATAGGAACTCCAGCAAATATCTTGGTCAACGAAGTCCTGTCCGACGCAGGATTGCCGACATTTAATCTCTTCGACTTCACCCCAGTTGGTTTAATCCTGCTCGTCACCGGCATTATCGTAATGATTCTCATTGGGCGACATCTGCTTCCGGATAGGAATCTTCATAAATCGCTTGCGCAAAGCCCACAAGAACTGCTTGAGGACGTTTATGACGTGGAGCAGAGGCTCTTTATATTGGGCTTGCCCGAAGAGTCACCCCTGTCAGGCAAGTCCCTTTCCGAGAGCCGTGTTGGTGCTGCGTTAGGACTCCACGTGATCGCGATCTTGCGCGAAACAGAATCAGTGCTCTCGCCAATGGCTGGGAC
>JAUWFP010000100.1 GCA_030606845.1 Anaerolineales bacterium
GTAGCCATCAGTCGGCTCGGTATCGGCTCAACTGGGACGGCCGGGAGGAGCGCCAATCATCTTCTGGGTTGATCGTCACCAGCGGCACCGGCTCAACGGGATGGGCGCGTTCGATCCATCAGGAGCGACACTCGCAGGTCCGACTACCCGATCCCACCGAACTGGCGCTGGCTTTCTTTGTGCGAGAAGCCTGGCCCTCCCCAACTTCCGGTACGATGCTTACGGAGGGCCGAATTGAAGGGCAAGATCACCTGGTGGTGATCAGCGAGATGGATGATGGCGGCGTCGCATTTGGCGATGGCATCGAATCCGATCGCATTGAACTTCTGTGGGGTCAGCGCTTGGAGATTGGTCTCGCGCAGACAAGGTTGAATCTTGTGTTGGGTGCATGAACGCTTTCAGTACCTTGCGGGACCATATTCAATTATGACAACGACCTCGACTTCCCGGATATTCGCGCTCCACCAATATCCAACGAATGTATGAACATTCGTATCTAGGTTTTCAATCTCCCATTCGAGCTTCGATGATTCTCCCGGTTCCAAATACAATGCTTGGAAACCCTCCCCGACCTCATCAGACCATCGTCGTTCAGTGAGGGTACTGGCAAGTATGATGTCTTGAACAAATGCATCTTCCCGCTCAAGGAGTAGAGGCTCGTTTGAGATGTTCTCAATCGTAAAAGTGACCTCAACCATCTCACCTACGTTGTATTTCCCACAACTTACGATCAAGGTTCCCAGGATCTTCCCATCGTCTCTTTCATCGACGACAGGTCCACGTAACGGATTGCATGCACAGATTAGAAAGAGCGCAATAATGAATATCGAAACGATTCTCAATTTTCTCAATTGACTTCTCCTAATTTTTTTCTCTAGCGCTCATTTTGACGATGGTGTCGAAGCTGATCGCATTGAGCTTCTGTGGGGTCAGCGCTTGGAGATTGGTCTCGCGCAGACAAGATTGAATCTTGTGTTGGATGCATAAGCCTCTTGTATTAGAGGCTAGCCCTGAAATGCTCAACGATGGAAGCCAATTTATGGGATCAGACACTCGCCACGCGGTCAGCTTGGCCGGTGGCGATAGAGTGTGGCAAGAAGCAACCCTTATTCAAACACGATTTGATCGCGCAAGGTTTCCAATAGCGCAGCAAATTCCATTGCATTATATTGCCACTATTGGCAACTTATTGCAATAGATACATTAAAGTTACTCAAGAGAACCCGAGGTTTTCCTTCGGCTGCAATACGTGCATTGAAGAGCCAACTCATTGAAGACGGTGGGCATGGGAAATTGCCAATCGAGGGATTCATCTTTCATGACTCAGATTTTTTCCATATTCGTCATTGTGATTGTGGAGAGGAAACCCGGAACTATGGTATTGGGGGTTTAAAAGATCGCAGGAAGTTGATCGGTCCGGTCTTATCGATAAGCCTTATCTCTACGCACAACATCTAAAATCAATACAATGACGCGTTCATCCTCAATCGCGTAGAGAACGCGCCAATCACCTTCGCGTATACGATATAGATTGTTGTATCTGCCACTTGTTAGTTTTTTACAAGCCGGAGGACGGGGATCCTTCGCGAGAGAGCGAATTCTCTTATCGAGGCGCCCAATTAGTTCTTTATTCTTATGCAACTTCTTCAGGCTTCGTTCTGCGTGGGCAGTCACTTCAATGGAATATGTCCTTGCTTTGCTCATTTCCCCCCGCTTTCAGTCGTTCAATATCTCAGCTCGTGCCTCCTCATAAGGTCTTGACGATGCCCTTCCCTCCAGATAGTTCTCATAGATGTTCTCGGCGAGCCGCGCCAGCCTGATATCTTCCAACTCATCCAGGATGGCGTGGTAGTCGCGCGCCGGTATGAGGGCAGCAATTTCCTGACCGTGACGCGAAATCAGAACATCGCTATCACCGGTCATAACGGTATCCAATATTTCACGCCATTCCTTACGCGCTTCACGACTACCAATCTCTCGTATGCTGGCCATCTCGGTCTTGTTCCTTTCGTTAGTGGTAAAGCATATATCTGTACATAGTGTACACAATATACACATATTGTCAAGCCAACGCTAATGATTCTTGTGACCTCTCGTTGAATAGTTCTAAGGATTCGAAAGCCCCCAGCCGGGCACATTTGATTAGATCCCTCCTGTGTTTATCAATCCTCAATAGGATTTAGGAGAGTGCCTCGAGCTACCGATTTTTTTCACAATCGGAGGGCACAGGTTTAAAGCTTGGCAAAGCGCAGCGAAGCATCCAAACAGCCAGCCCAATAGGGAAAAAACCGCCCAAAAATGCGCCGGGGGTAGATAGTACACTAACCCCCCAATCTTATCCGAAGGTTGACATGTCTCCCTCATTTCATCATAGTAGATATGATGATTCGATAGAGAGAAGAGCGGGGAGGCGCCAATGCGAACTAGATTTGGATTGTTAACCATTTTTTCATTCATTTTCATAATTGGGTTGGTCCTCGTTCTTGATGGATGCCAATGGTATGAGGAAAGGTATATCCCCATGCACAGCCCGACAGCGGAAACGAAAATCTTCGCTATAACGGCGACGAGCGAGCCCACGCTAGACCTGGCGATTGCCATTCCCACTTTCACAAACACACCAGCGTCCGAGCCGCAACCACCAACGGCAACTCCGCAAGTTGTGATACCAACCCTGCCCCACGCCACACCCACCGCCCCACGCCTTCCCGTGATCGAACCTCGCACCCGAATCGCCTATGTCTCTTCCGTCGACGGAAATCGGGAGGTGTACCTCGTGGATTGGGACAGATCCGGCGCTGGGCAAATATACCGTCTGACAGAGGATCCCGCCGAAGACACACTCCCCTCTTTGAGCCCTGATGGTTGGACCATCGCTTTCGTCTCAGACCGATCTGGCAATCGGGAGATCTATCTCGCCGACTTATGGACCGGAGCACGCTACCGCCTCACCCATGATCTTGCTGAGGACAGCAACCCGACATGGTCACCCGATGGAACTAAAATCGCTTTCCAATCGGATCGGGATGGAAATAAGGAGATTTACATCATCGACGTAAGTTGCGCAGAAAGATCGGATGGCTGTCCAGAACAAGTTGTGAGAATTACAAACAACAAGACTGATGATCTCGAACCGTCATGGTCACCGGATGGTGAACGTATCGCATTCATGTCAGCGAGCGAAGGTAACTTGGAAATCTTTGTCATGAACATGGATGGCTACGGGTTCAGACGCATGACCTACAACTCCGGGGTTGACGGATTCCCTAGTTGGTCACCCGATGGATCCATGCTTGCGTATCATTCCGAGCGACAAGAGAACACCGATATCTATATCGTGACGCTCGAGAGGCGAAAGGAAATTCGCATAACGACCAACCCGGGGGATGATATGGCCCCCTATTGGTGCGGAGATTCGATTGTGTACATGGCTTCCTCCCAAGATGGCACTTTCGATATATACCTCATCCAAGTATCTAGCGAAGGTCCACAATCGGATCCCTATATTTTAGATCTGACGGCGACTGCGGCTTTTGATGGCTTTCCCACATGTATTATTTCACCACGATAATGGGGTTCATTCGCGGAAGAGAAAGTATGCTCATTCAAAGACTCCGATTACTTTAATAATCAATTGCTCCTTATAGTTCTCTTCGTTCTAGTCCGCCCTCTCCCTGGTTAGTCTCTTCTCTCTGTCGCCGCTTCCGCTTGGTTTAAAATGAAAACCAGCCGGACGATTATGTCCGGCTGGTCATAAGGTTGTGTTAATCGGTCAGATCTGGCGGGCGCGATAGTGTTGCCGAGAGGGCGCTGTTCGCTTGGTGCGCGGCTTTGGTTTCCGTGCAGTCTGCGGGTAATCCGGTTTAGGTACATCGTAGTTAAAATCGGGCAGCGTTTGACGCGGCAGTTTTTGCTTCATGATCTTCTCTATTTTTTGTACCAATGCCTGATCGTCCGCGGTGATCAAGGTGAAGGCTTCCCCAGTTCGCTTAGCCCTCCCCGTGCGCCCGATCCGGTGAATATAAGCATCGGCTGTGTCGGGCATGTCGTAATTGATCACATGTGAGATGCTATCAATGTCCAGACCGCGCGCGGCGATGTCCGTTGCCACCATAATCTGGTACCTGCCTTGTTTGAACCCCTTAAGGGCCGCGCGGCGCTGACCCTGGGTGCGGTTACTGTGCAAACTGGTCACCTTGAAGCCGGTGCCCGCTATTTGTTTTGCCAACCGCTGGGCACGGTGCTTCGTACGGGTGAAGATCAACACCGAATTGGTATCCGTCTGTTTGAGTAATTTGATCAGCAGTCCCCTTTTCAGGTGATGCGGCACCGGATAAAGCGTATGGGCCACCGTGTGAACTGGACGGGCAAGCCCAATGGCAACCCGTTCAGGTTTGTGCAGAGTTTGGGCTGCAAGGCGCTCAATCTCTTTGGGGAAAGTAGCTGAAAACAACATGGTTTGCCGCCGCACGGGTATGTGCTGGAGGATGCGTTTAATATCCGGCAAGAAACCCATATCAAGCATCCGGTCGGCCTCATCTAACACCAACACTTCCAACTGACCCAGTTTGGCATGCTTATTTTGGATATGATCCAGCAGCCGCCCCGGGCAAGCCACCACAATTTCCACGCCGCGGTGCAGCGCCTCAATTTGGGTCCCGGCCCCAACACCACCGTAAATGGCAATGCTGCGTATGCCTGTGCCGCCTCTCAGACTGCCGATGGCCTGGTGAATTTGTTCAGCCAACTCACGTGTTGGCGTGATGATTAGAGCCCGCGTTCGCTTGCGTGGGCCTGTAAGCAGCTTGTGTAGAATAGGCAGAACAAAAGCCGCCGTCTTGCCTGTGCCCGTTTGGGCAGTGCCGATTAGATCGCGCCCGGCAAGGGCGAGGGGAATAGCCGCTAACTGAATCGGCGTTGGTGTGTGATAACCCTCACGTTTAATCCCGTCATTTAAACGGGAATCAAGATTGAACTGATTGAAGTTCATAAAAATATTTTTTCCTTGGTTTCAGAAGTCAAGCGGATGTCAGGGGAATCGAGCGGAGCTCAAACGTAACAGCGGCCACGACTGCTGGCTAATTAGTAAGACGGGGCTAACGATAACCGATGGTTGCGCACATGTCAAGCATTACGAAGCTGCCTGTAAGGATAGGTTGTCCCTCAAGCCTGGTTGGGACGGGGCAGCAGCCATTTTGTCGATGATAGATCAAGGAGTGATTTCTGGTAAATCGCGAGATAGTACTGCCTCAAGCGCATCGGAAACCCAAGAATTCAGGCTCTTCTTTTCTAACTTCGCTTTGATATAGATTTTCTTATGCAATTCTGTGCCGAGGCGGACGATAAACTTTCCGGAAAATGGCCGTTCAGGATCTTCCCCTCTCTCTTCACAAAAATCCAAATAATCATCTACAGAATCGTGGAAAGCCTGAAGTAGATCATCAACGGTATCGGCTTCAAAAGTAATTACATCACGGAGATTAATTACATCACCGTGGAATATTCTAGCGCCATCATCGAATTCAACATTAGCTATATATCCCTTATATTCCATCATACCGATACTCCCGCTTCATCAAGAAACCGTCTTACCGACCGAACTGTACCCTTGGAAGCTTCCTTCTGCGGATGGGGTCGGTGAAAAACAGCTCTTACATCATTTAACACAACTCGTAATCTCGAACCACGACCTTCTGAGCATTCTGCTCCCAAAGCGATGAACAATGCTTCAATATCATTCCAATGAATATTCGCTTGAACTGGATGCGAAAATATCGCCTCTAGAGTATTCAAGTGCTTTCTTCTTAGCGACATAGTATCACTTTATAGTATCGTATGCAAGAACGATTCATCAATAGACTAAATTTGTAATTATGGAGAGATGTAGGCGAGGTTCCCGTTACGATTATTAGCTCACTCAAAGAGAAGAATGCGTCAAGGTGGATTCGTCTGCCCCCTCCACTACGCTTCTGTAGTGCTCCGCATGGAAAGTGAAAATAACGCTGCTTCATCAGACAAGTTCCGCCTTGATGGCATGCAGTGTATAAGGTGATGATCCCCCACCTATTCGTCCGCTGCTTCTGCCTTGCGCTCTTCTAAAGCAGCATCTAATCCCTTCATCCCCTGGCGGATCATGGTTTTACTCGTCATATCGATGAGACGCTGGCCAATGCTGGCTAACTTCCCGCCGATCTGAATATCCCCTTCATATTTCATCAGCGTCCCATCGTCTTGCTCGGTCAGGTGAACCGTGCCGCTGCCCTTAAAGAAGCCCGCCCTGCCCTCGCCTTCAGCTTTTAATGTACAGCTCTCGGGGGGCACCTCATCTTCGACGAAGATCCTCCCGGAAAAGCCTCCCGAGATGGGTCCAATACGCAGGTTGATCTCACCCTCGTATTCGGACTCCGAGAGCTGATTCAATTTCGTTGTGCCTGGAACCAACGTTGCCAGGACCTCAGGGTCGCGCACCATTGCCCAAACGTCCTCTCGAGAGCCGTTAAAAACGTGCTCGCCTTCGATCCTCATGCGTCTTTCTCCTCTCCGTGGAATAACTCGAACAGCCTCTGCGGACTGAGCGGCGATTCGAGAATCTCCAGCCCATCCACATCTAGCGCGTTCTCCACCGCTTGAGCGAAGAGCGCCGGGACCGGGATGGCTCCGGCCTCACCGACACCTTTGCTGCCCAACGGATTCAGCGGTGAAGGTGTGACTTGATGAGCTATTTCGATTGTGGGAATTTCCGCCGCAGTGGGGATCAAGTAATCCGCAAAAGAGGCGTTCAGGAGCTGTCCATTGTCGTCAAAAACCAGTTTCTCATAGAAGGAATTGCCAATGCCGAGTGCTACACCGCCATGGAGCTGTCCCTCTACGATGAGCGGGTTGAGTATCGTGCCGCAGTCTTCGACGACGATGTAGCGTTTGATCTCCACCATCATCGTCTCTGGATCGACCTCAACGATCATGGCGTGTGTGCCGAATGCTGTAGCTCCATATTTCGGACCGAAGTAGGCCGTCGCTTCGAGCCCTGGCTCGGTGCCGGGTTCTACGGCGCCGCGCAGCGGATTGGAACGTTGGGCCAGATCGCCCAGGCTTATAAATCGAGAGGGGACATCCGTCACACGGACGACGCCATCCTCGAGCTCCAATTCATCCTCGGGGGCTTCGAGCACCTCACTGGCAAGCTCCAGGACCTTCCCGCGCACGATCAAAGCGGCAGCATTCACCGCATTCGCAGCGACAACTGCGCCGCGGCTGGCAAATGTGCCCGTCCCCCAGTGGAACTGTGCAGTGTCTCCAGTCACCAGATGCACATCGCGAACATCCACCCCTAATCGCTCAGCGACGATTTGCGCAAAGGATGTGAAGTGACCTTGCCCCTGGGTGCCG
>JAUWFP010000225.1 GCA_030606845.1 Anaerolineales bacterium
TCGACCTCCGCGCCGGTTTCGGGTGGGGCTCCATCAATTTCATGCCAGATCTCACCATCGACCTTGCGAACTCGTTTCACAGATAGGGTTTGGTTCCCAGATTTAAATACTCCAAAATCGCAAGGCTGTCCCCCACCACCGGGGTAAAACGCGGTTCGGTCCAGGGAAATACCGTTCTCCGAGGCACCTGTAACTTGAGCGGTGAAGATCTTTAAATACGAGTCAACGTAGAACAGCAATTCCGTCATCGTTTATTCCCTTCTCTCCAGACACACCAAGTGACCCTCAATTAAACCTGATCGGTATCCAATTAAAACTAAGTGCTCCCGTCCCAAACAGGGACGAGAGCAAAAATACTCCCGTGGTACCACCCTGATTCCCGCCAACGACGGGCTCTCAGTCAAGTACGGCCGTAGATAATCTCTGGCTTATACCTGCGCCCGTGATAACGGCAGGCGATCCCGGCTTCCTTACTTACGATGTACTGCGTTCGGGTTGCAGCTCCGGAGGGATTTTCCGACTGGTATCCTGACCCGGCTCTCACCAATCCCGGGCTCGCTTACAGGCAGACTCAGGCGTACTCGTCTCCATCAAAGCTTTTTTCTTCTATTGAATTTACTTGCCCATTATGCCATACGCTCAAACACGGGTCAATGACCCATTGCTAACACCGTCCAAAATCGATTCTGATAGGCCAGATCGACGTGCCAGAAGTAAGCTAGAAGTGATTGAGCCTTCTCAAGAGACTGGTTTCGCAATGTCGATTGGATGTTTTTATTATTGGACCACCCGGTCCGGATACCAATGCTCGAAAAGCGCGTACAGGTTGCCTTGATGAAGCTGCTCAGCCAAACCACCGAGCAAAATGCGGCTCTTCCCACAAGATTCGATGTCGATCTGGGAAAGGTACGCATCATAATCTTTTCGTCGACTCGCCTGCCTGACATGACTCCGTATTTTATTCAAGTATGCGATATTGTCCTGTACCTTAGATGTGACCTCGCCGCGCAGAAAAGTTTCTCCATGTCCTTGGACAATATTCTCCAGCTTCATCTTCGGGAGGCGTTTCATGCTCTCGATCATTGTTTCAAAATCACCGTCTACGACATACGGCAACGGCATGAGAATGTCACCCGAAAAGAGAACCCGATCCTCCACAAGTAGCACACCAATACCATCTGGGCTGTGGCCTGGGAGATGGATCAACCGCAGAGATCGCTTTCCAATCTGAAGACTCAAAGTTCCTTTTTCGAAGATCACATCTGGGAGAACGATCTTCAGATTCCGGAAATCTCGATTTCCTCGCTTTGCTGCTTCCAGAGTTCGTTTACCTTTTGTATCAAGTAAAGTGCGGCAGAGTGAGTGACTGAGGATTGTTGCCTTGGGAAACCAGCAATTGCCCAGGGTGTGGTCGGAGTGATAGTGAGTGTTGATGATGTAGCGGACCGGTTTGGACAATCTCCCTTCAAGAAAATCACGAATTTCTCTGGTTTCTTCGGGGTAAGCTAATGTATCGATGAGGATGGACCAATCCTGACCAACAATGGCCCCTGCATTCACCTGCGCATAAAGCTGGCTGGTGAATACATAGACATCCTCAGCTACTCGCTCTCGAATCATGCCTGCTCCTGTGTGACTACAAGATGAGAGGATAGCATAGGGAGTAAATCGATGTCAAGTAGACTTAACATAAATGATGTTTTTGCTCGAATTTGTGGTTTTCTTCAATTGATTGGGAAGGGCTCTGTATGAATCAATGTCCTTTCGAGCCCTTCGACAGGCGAGGGAAGGACCCTCACCCTTAACTGTCATTTCTAACGAGCCTTGAGACGACGAAGAAATGGCCGCATACAGAAACCTGTCATGCTGAACGAAGTGAAGCATCTCGTTCTTTAAGTTGAGCCTAAATGTATGGATAAGCTTACCCGGTTGTAGGCGTAGGGAATGCAGTACTTGTAGGAATAGGGGTGGGCGTCCGCCAGCGCCACCACCAAGGTGTCGGTGTGGGTTTCGGTGTCCGCGTCGGCGTCGGGGTCGGTGTCTGGAAAGGGGTTGGCGTGATGATGGCTGAGTTGGGATAAAGCTCGAGCATCGCTTGTATCCAATTTCGATGGTCTCGATACACAAATTCGTTGAACCTCGCTCCATGATAGTAGGTTCGCCAATTCGGCAAGGCTGGAACGCGTTCGAAGCCGTAATCCGCTGCCAGTTGGGTGAAATCAACGTAGTATCCCGGAGGAATATTCTCTTTGATTCTCCCGCCCTGGTCATAGAATTGAGGGGCACCTTCATAACGGACCTGGAAATCCCAACTTGGCGTCCGCAGCGGCTCACCTTGAGAACCATCCTGCTCTGCAGAACGAACAAAGACTCTCCAGTATGTCAGACCCCCAAAATCCTCGCGCACCATCTCGATCCATCCAGCTTGGACCGCGGCCTGGCTGAAGGCGAAAGCCCGTCCGGTGAAGAGCCAATCGTCATAAGACAACCCGGGTGGAAGTGGGTCATTTATTCCCACGAAAGCATGCTCTAACGTGGATAGAAAATCCCATCCGAGGTCGACCGCCACGCGTGCACGCAGAGCATTGAAAGCCTCATCGACTGCATCAGAGAGAGATGCATTAGGTGCGGTCACTCCGGGAAGGGGAGCAAGCGATAGACGGTCGATCGTTGCATCCGCAGAAGTTAGTTCGATCACATAAAGAGGGGAGCCCTCTGCTTCATCTTCTCCCCATTGATATGCCGCTGCAGGCAGCCCTTCCGCCGTCCAAAAAAGATCCTCAATATTAAAATGGATCGGGAGTCCCGGCGACTGCCCTCCATCATGGGCAAAGGCGACCAGCCATCGTTCATAGGCATCTTCAAGAACAGCAATCAGCGCCTTTGAATCCGGCGACCAGCGCACACCATGTCCTTGCCCATTGGGTGAAGGTGGAAGTTCGCCTTCAATTTCCTTGATCAAGATTTCCTCAAAGCCCATCCTGTTTATCGAGTAAGCCAACAGGTCACCCTGCGGACTATATGCAGGGTCGCTCTCAGTCAGTTCGATCGTTTGCGTTAGATTAACAAAGCGTTCATCCGGCTGATCCAATTTAGCGATGAACACATCCGGTGAGCCATCACGATCCGAAATGAAAGCGATCCGCCGGCCGCCTGTATCCCAGTCAGGAGAATTATCGTTCGCAGGATGATTTGTTAACTGGATCACATCTTCATCATCCATAACCGGCAGGATGTAAATGTCAAAATCACCATCGTAATTCGCCTCGTAGGCGATCCATCGGCCATCCGGTGACCAGGTTGGGCTGCCTTCAAAACCCGGGGTTTCCGTTAATTGTCGTAAATTCCCGGAGTTTAGATCCAGCAGATAGAGATCCCAGTAGATTCCGCGGTTTGAAGTGAACGCAAGCAAACCACCGTCAGGGTTGAATGCCGGGTTGCGATCGTCCCATTCGCCAAATGTGATCTGGACTGGCTTTTCATCGCCAATGGCATATGCCCATATATGGCTGCGCGCCTGCGTTCGAGCTGTGAAAAAGATCGTGCCCTGTGTGCCAATATCTGTTGAGTTTGGGGTAGATGCAGTGGAAGGGGAATCCTGATCAGTTCCCGGGCTCATTGTTGGAGCGACTGCTAGCGATGTGGTCAGTGGGGAAAGTGTAGGCTCCATTGGATCGGGCTGTCCGGGCTGGCGAAGTTGCAGGCTATACCATCCCAGAAACACAATGCCGACGACAACGACCACCAAGAAAATCCGATAAATCCAGATTCTCACCGGCTGACGTTCTCCGTTTTTCTCTGTGGAGTGTATTGGGTCGTCAGACATTCCAATGCCTCATCATTGGGGCCGATCATAACATCACGCGCCCATGTTCACCAAGCATGCAAGCTCGATGCCAGAGTGTATAACAGTGAAAGTGATTATCGGCAAATATGGAAAATGGGCTTAAAAAGATGCCTGGGAGCCGGCTTAGTGTCGGCTCCCAGTGCTTACCCCCCTCCTATCCCCCTGTTGAGAGAGGCTCAATCAGCCCAACGAACGGCAGCAATCTGCGGTGGAATTTGGAATTTATCTGCGAAACCTCGTTTTTTACCACCGTTTACTCGATACGCGTCGAGCAAGGCTTCTGGAATAAGGAGATGGCGGGCGAAATACTCTGCTGATTCACGCAAGTTTGGCAGAAGGAGATCAGATAGCCCCAACGCACGACCGTGTTTGCTGGTGATCAATGCACTCAGCATTTCACGTGCTAAAGCAAATCGCCTTTCGTCCTGTTCCAGATCGATCCGCACGAAGATACTGCCGCGCCTACTCGGCGGGCGGGCGAATGTCGCATCCCACA